>DATKHQ010000020.1:0-22929 GCA_035510175.1 Candidatus Sulfotelmatobacter sp.
CCTGGCGGATCCCGACCAGGCGGGAGGTCGTCGTCTCGAGCAGCGCGCGGTGGAGCTCGGCGAGCGCGCGCAGCCCAGGCCAGCGGTAGACCGGATCCCGTGCCGGATCGGGGAACGCGTCCCGCTCCGTGTCCCCGGACGGGATTCCCGGGTACCCGACGCGATACTCGCCGGGGAATTCCAGGTGCGTGCGCGCCGGGATCGCGACGAGCCCCACGACCACCGCGAGCGCGGTGGCGGCCGTCCCGACTGCTCGCAGCGTGCCCTCGGTGAGCATGGCGAGCCCGCGCGCCATCAGCAGGAACGCGAACGGGAAGTAGAGGTCGAGAGGGCGGTACTCGAAGTGGTCGCCGCCGATAGAGGCGATGTAGAGCGCGTGAGGGATCACGGCGGCGGCGAAGAGCGCGGGAACGTGCCCTTCGCCCCTCGCGCGATACGACAGCACGCCCGCGATCAGCAGCGGGACCCAGAGCCAGGCGGCGTACTCGACGGCGAAGCACGCGAGGTAGGCGCCTCCCATCCCCCACCAGCTCCGGCCGCCGACCTTGGCGTAGTAGGTGTTGGGAAACCAGACCCCGTAGTACGCGAGTCGGAAAGCGAACTGGGCGCCGACCAGCGCGGAGAACGTCGCGGCGGAGACGATCGCGTCGCGGAGCGAGAGGCGCTTCCGCAGCGCCAGGATCGCCCCCGCCGTTCCGAACGCCGCGGCGGCGATCAGCAGGCCGTCGGGGCGCGTCCATTCGGCCAGGGCCAGGAGCACCGCCGCCCAGGGGGCGCGCGGCGCATCGCCGACGATCCTGACCGACACGTCGTCGATCAGCCGGAAGACCCCCGCGATGATCAGGACCTCGAACGCGCGCGTCTCGAGCCCGCTCGTGGACCAGACGGCGATGCTGCGCGTCGCCCCGAGCCAGACCAGCGGGACCAAGGCGATCCACCGGACGGGTGTCGTCGGAACCCACCGGAACGACGCCCGGGCGACCAGCCCCCACAGGACGATCGTCAGGAGGACGGAGAGCGCCGGCGCCAGCCGTTCCGGCACGAGCCCCAGCCGGTCGCCGGCCGCGAGGACGAGGACCCAGAGGAAATTCGTGTACCCCTCGACCCGCTCGTGCCCCGGGTTGAAGACGAGGCCGTAGCCGTGCGCGAGGTTTCGCGCGTAGCGGAACGAGATGAACGCGTCGTCGCAGAGAAAGCGGTAGACCGCCGCGTGCGCGAGGAGCAGCGCGAGCGTGCCGAGAAGGGCCCAGGTGAGCGGGCGCGTCGCCGCCCGGCCCGCTGCCGTCACCGGAGATACCCGAGACTCTTGAGCCGCTCGACCATCTCCTCATCGTAGTCGCTGGCGGTCGAGCCGGAGGGCAGACCGCGGCGCCCCCAGGTGGCGATCGCCGGCGGCATCGGGGCGGCGGTCTCGAAGCAGTGCTCCGGCGCCCGCCCGGTCATCTCCGCGCTCGCGGGAAGACCCATCACGCGCAGCACGAGCGGTGCGACGTCCAGGTCCCCGACCGGCGGGCCCACGCACGCGGGCGACGCGCCCCCTCCCGAGACGGCGACGAACCCCTCCGTCTGGTCGGTGGCGCTCCGGCCGGGGTCGGCGATGAGGACGATGCTCGCGTCCTTCCGGTGCGCGTCGACCGCCGCGAGAACGGTCTCGTCCAGCCACCGGACGTACGACTCGAGCACCTGCGCCGCGACCAGATCCTCCGGTCCCGCGCGCGGTTGCTCCAGCAGACGCTGGCGGAGGATGTCCAGTCCGGGCAGGTACACGAAGATCGAGCCGAGGGCCGGATCGCGGGAGAGCTCGTCCGCGGTCGACCAGGCGAACGCGTCGATCAAGCAGGACTCCCACGCGATGGCCGCGGCGTCGGCGCGGGCCGATCCGAACCGCCGGTCGAACTCCGCCTTCCAGGCCGCGCGGGCGGAGGGGAACTCCCCGGAGAGCCGCGCGAAGAGCGATTCCGGACGGATGTCACGGTCCTCGGCGCCCGCACCGAGCAGCTTCGGAAGCGTCCGGTCGGAAACCACGTATCCCGTGCTCGCGTCCCCCGCGACACCGCGCGCCGGCCAGGTAGCCCAGAAGTTCACCGCCGCGGACGGTGCTTCGAACGACGCGATCTCCCAGAGCGCCCTCACCCTTCGGCAGGCCCCGGACGCCGGAACCGTGCGGACGGGAATCAGCCAGTGCAGCGCGTCGAGGCCGGGCGGGACGGACCGCAGCGCCAGTGGTGTCGCGACGCCGGGCAGACGCGCGGCCCGGGCACCCCGGACGCCGTGCCGGTCGGCAGGCAGTCCCGTCACGAGGGTCGTCCAGACCTCGGCCGGCTCCGGTCCCGCGGCACGGTGCTTCGGAAACATCGCGCCGGACGCGGTCAGGGCGAGCAGGTGCTCGGTGGCCCCGCGCGGTGTCAGCGCCTCGACGAGGGATCCGTCGAGCCCGTCGATGCCGACGACGAGCACGCGCGGGGCGCGCTGCGCCTTGAACGAGGACGGCGGCGCGGCCGCGTCGGGAGCGGCCGCCGGCACCACGAAGAAACCGAGCGCGATCGGGAGGAGCACGGCGAACAGGAGCGCCGCGGGCCTCCGGTTGCGGTCGGGCACCTCCCCCGTGCGGCCGACGATGGCGGTCAGGGAGACGATGCCGGCGAGCCACGCGACGACGGCGGTCGCGACGAGCGCCGCCGCGAGAAACGCGATCGTTCCCCACGGGGAGCCCGCGGGGCGCCCGCGCGCCTGGAGAACGACCAGATAAAGGAGAAGCGGCGCCGCCACGACGAGACCGGCGTGGAGCGCCTGCGCCCGGGCCCCGCGATGCTTCGCCCACGACGCGGCGATCGCCGCGGCCGCGGCATCGAGAAGGAAGAGCACGAGCGCCGCCAGCGCTCCGAAGTAGAGCCAGAGCACGAGGGCGTCGCGCACGCCGAACAGCGGCGCGCTCGCGGCGACCGCGGAGGCCGCGAGCAGACCCCCCAGCAGCGGCGCGCCGAGCACCGCCGCCTTCAAGCTCGTCCTGAGCACGGCGCGCGCCGGCCCGCCCGGAGCGATCAGGTCGCGCAGGAGGAATCGCTCGATGCGGCCGTGGAGGTAGCCGCGCTCGACGAGCTTCCGGCGGACCTCCTCGTAGCGCTCCGACATCCTTGAGGCTCGGTCAGCGGTCGCGCTCGCGGACCATCTCCGCGAGCCCCGCGAGCACGCTCGCCCGCTTGCCGAACGGCTCGAGCGCCGCGACCGCGGCGGCGACCAGCTCCTCGGCGAGCCGGCGCGCGCCGTCGATCCCGCACAGGTTGACGAACGTCGTGCGGTCCCGGTCGAGACCCGCGTCCTTGCCGGTGGTCTCGGGATTCCCGCTGTAGTCCAGGAGGTCGTCTGTGATCTGGAATGCCAGGCCGAGGTTCTTGGCGAACCGCGAGAGCGCCTCGACGTCGCGCTCGCGCGCTCCGGCGGCGAGGGCGCCGAGCTCCGTCGCGGCGATGAACAGCGCCCCGGTCTTGTGCGCGTGGATGTACTCGAGCGATTCGAGCTCGAGGCGCCGCCCGGTGGACTCGAGGTCGACGACCTGTCCGCCCACCAGGCCGCTTCCGCCGACCGCCCGCGAGAGCGCGGCGACCGCCTCCACCCGGGAGCGGGCGGAAAGCTTCTGGGCCGCGGACACCAGGCCGAACGCGGCGTTGAGCAGACCGACCGCCGCCAGGATCGCGTTCGCCTCGCCTGCGACCTTGTGCAGCGTGGGCCGGCCGCGCCGGAGCGTCGCGTCGTCCATCGACGGGAGGTCGTCGAGGATCAGCGATGCGGCGTGCACCATCTCGATCGCCGCCGCGAGCGGCAGCGCGTCCTCGCGGTCGCCCTTGAGCATCTCGCACGAGGCGAGCACCAGGACTCCGCGCAGGCGCTTGCCGGGAAGCAGGAGCGTGTAGCGCATCGCCGCGTGGAGCGCCGGCGGCGGGGTCCCGAGAGGCGGCAGGCTCCGGTCGAGAGCATCGTCGACCAGGCGCCGCCCGAGGGCGAGATAGGCCGAAAGCTCCGATCCGTCGCCGCGGGTCATCGGCGGGAATCTAGCACGCGGACGGCGGCCGTCCGGCCGCGCGCGGGCCTACCGCGGTGCCAGGCGCGAGGCGAAGAACTCCACGACGCGCGCGTGGTAGCGCGCGAGGTCGGACGCGGACAAACCCGAGCCCTCGGTCGCGGGGAGCGTCAGCAAGCCGCGCTCGGAATCGCGCCGCTCGGGGAGCCCGTCGTACATCGTCTTCATCGCCGCCTCGAGCTTGCCGTCGCCCGCGGGTGCCACCAGCAGGACGTCGCGGCCGGCAAGGCCGCGCAGGGCGTCGGCGGCGCGGTGCTCCCCGACCTGCGTCCCCGCGACGACGGCGAACGCGGTCTTCGCGAGGCCCGCGCAGTGCTTGATGCAAAACGGCCAGTCCTCGAACACCCGGTGCGCGAGCGGCCAGCCCGCGTCCGGCCAGAGCCCGTCGAGCACGAGGACCCGGAGCGCCGGCCGCTCCGCCGCGGCGAGCACGATCGCGTGCGCCCCCATGCCGGTGCCGTAGGCGCCGATCCGCCGCGTGTCGATCCCCTTCGGCGCGAGTCGCGCCACGAAATCGACCGCCGCCAGCACGTCCCGCGCCTCGTCGATCCCGAGCGTGGTGAGAGTGCCCCCCGAGGCGCCGTGGGCTCGAAAATCGAACGCGAGCACGGTGAACCCGGCCTGGTTGAGCACGATCGCCACGTTGATCAGCGCGTTCTTGGTCGCGCCGTAGTCGTGACAGAGCACGATGGCCGGCTTGCCTGCCGCACCGGTGAGCAGCCAGCCGTTGAGGGCGACGCCGTCGGTCGCGCTGAACGCGATCTCCTCGGCCTTCGCCAGCTCCACGCCGAGGTTGGCCGCGGCCTCCGCGGGTCGCGGCGGGTGGGTCACGCGCTGCACCTCGTAGCCGAGGGCGCAGGTCCCCACGACCGCCCCCACGAGGACGACGACCAGCACGGCGCCGGGGAGCGACTTCCAGAAGCTCATGCCTCGTGCAATATAGGAAAGCGCGCGGGGTGGGCACAAGCATCCCGCCATCCGCGGGGAGCTCGTGCCTGGTGCCGCTACGAAATCGTAAGCTCGCGACGATCGCGACGGCCGGCACCCTGGCGCTCCTCCTGGCCCACGCCGCCGTCTACTCCTTCCTTTGCGACGATGCGTTCATCTCGTTCCGGTACGCGAGAAACCTCGCGCACGGGTTCGGCCTGGTGTTCAACCCGGGGTTCGAGCGGGTCGAGGGATACACGAACTTCCTGTGGGTGCTCCTGCTCGCCGCGGGAGAGCGGATCGGCATCTCGCCGGAGGCCGCGGCGCGGCCGCTGTCGCTGCTCGCGACGGTCGCGCTGTGGGCCGTCGTCGTCTCGTGGGTCTTCGGGCGGGAGGGCCCCCGTGCCGGACCTTGGGCGGCGGCCGCGGCGGGCGCCGTCCTCGCGAGCGCGCGCAGCGTGGCCGTCTGGTCGACCGGCGGCCTCGAGACCCGCCTGTTCGAGCTGCTCGCCGTGGCCGGGACGCTCCGTCTCCTGCTCGAGATCGACGCCGATGCCAACTCTGCAGCCCGCCGGCCCTGGTCGGGGCTCCTCCTCGGCCTCGCGACGCTCACGCGCCCGGACGGAGCGCTCATCGGGGGATGTGCCCTTGGCGCCGGGCTCGTCCTCGATCCGGAGCGCCGGCGGAGCGCGAGGCAGTGGGCGGCGCGGGCCGCCGGGTTCGTCCTTCCCGTCGCCGCGCACACCGCCTTCCGGCTCCTCTACTACGGCGAGCTCGTCCCCAACACCTACGCCGCGAAAGTCGGCGGACGCTTCTGGTGGGACATGGGGCTCGCGTACGCCGGGAGCTTCGCCCTCGAGTACGGCGTGTTCCTCTGGGTCCCGGTGCTCGTATTCGCGGCGTCCCGCCACGTGCGCACGGGCCGGCGGCGAGACGCCGTCGTCATCGCCGCGGCCACGATGCCGCACGCGCTCTACATCATCGCGATCGGCGGAGACCATTTCGAGTTCCGGCCGTTCGACCTCCTCTTCCCGTTCGCGGCCGTCCTGCTCGCCTCGGGCCTGGCCGAATGCGCGGAGCGATTCTCCGCTCGCGTGGCGATCGGGGCCGTGGCGGCCGTGCTGTTCGGGCTCGCATGGCTGCCCGCCCGCTCGCACGCGGAGTTTCCCCGCGATCGCTACCGGACGGGGTTCCCCGGGATGGCGATCGAGGACGGCGCCGCCGCGCGATGGCTCGAACCCGCGCGCGATCCGCTTCTCCGCCTGCCGGTGCTCGACCTCTGGCCGCGCGGGCATCGCGCCCTCCTCGACGTGACCTCGCGCGCGGCCGTCGGATTGCGCCAGGAGGAGCACGCGCAGTTCCTCGCCACGGTCCGCCCGGAAGGCCGGAGCCTTCGCGCCGCGATCGCCGCGGGGGAGATCCCGACCGACCTGCACATCGCACTCGCCTGCGTCGGCGCGATCCCCTACGAGAGCGACCTGCGCACGCTGGACCGGCTGGGGCTCACGGATGCCCGCGTCGCGCGGATGCCCGGGGTCTCGCGCCTCCGCGTGATCGCGCACGAGCGACGCGACACCGCCGGGTACGAGCGAGAGGCGGGCGTCGACGTCTCGTGTGTGCGCGCCGCCCACATCTTCTACCCGTTCGACGACACCGAAATCGTCTTCACGGTCGCCCGCGCCGTCGCCCGCGGGGGACACCCCGCGGTCGTCACGCTGTCCGGAGGCTGGCTGATCGGGAATCTGCCGCAGGGGCTCCCCGCGGCGCGACAGCGCCACCCTTCGCTCGACTTCCGGGATCTGGCCGACCCGGCGGAGTTCGACGCCTTCGTGCGGCGCTCGGTCGACGCGCTCGGCGCGCACCACGCACGAGCGCCCGGGGACACCGACGCCACCGTAGCGCTCGCGCAAGGCCTCCTCGTGGGGAGGGACGCGGAGCGCGCGCGGGACCTCTTCGAGTCGGTGACGGCCGGAAGCCCCGACCGCATCGCCGCCTGGACGGGGCTGGCCGGGGCCAGGGCCGCCACGGGGGACCGTCCCGGCGCGCGCGAGGCGATCGAGCATGCAGCGGACCTCGCGCGCTCTCGCGGAGCGCCGGAAGACTTGAACGAGATCCTGCCGCTGCTGAACCGGCTGAGCGTCCCGGTTCAAACCCCGCCGAGCGCCCGGTAGAGCTCCTCGAGCCGGGGAACGGACCGCCCCTCCCGGCGCAGCGCGGTCACGATCGCGAGCGCCTCGTCCCGGCGGCCGGTGGCCGCGAGCACCGTCGCCAGCGCGAAGCGTGCGTCGGGGGCTTCCGGAAGGAGCGCCAGCGCGCGGCGGTAGGCGGCCTCCGCGTCGGCGAGGCGCCCGGCCGAGGCGTGCACCTTCCCCTCGAGAAGCTGCCCGCGCGCGTTTTTCGGATCGATCGCAAGCGAGCGCTCGATCGCCGTGAGCGCGCCGGCGGCATCGCCCGAGGCGAGGCGTCTTGCGGCGAGCTGCTCGAGCGCGGTCGCGGCCTCGGGGACGAGATGCGTGCGGCCCGGGATCCACGGGTAGACCTCGAGGATCTCGGGTGCCGGATCCGCGAGGAAGAGCGGCTCGACGCCGGTGACCTCGAGCCAGTTCCGGAGGACGGCCAGGTGCGTCACCCCGCGCCGCGTGAGCTCCCCCACAAGGAACTCCGTGTAATCGGGTCGGTGCAGGTGCGGGACCACCTCGGGGTCGATGAGGCCGGCGATGTCCACGATCCGCCGGCGCGAGTAGAAGCCGATGGCGCCGATGTCGTGGGTGGCGACGACGGCGTCCTCCGGCGTGTGGGTCGCGAGCCACCGGCCGCACGCCTCGTGCCGTGCGGCGTGGTACGCGCAGAAGGAGCGATACTCGCCGAACGCGCGCGCGGCGGCGACGCCGTGGGGCACGGCGAGAGCAAGGGCGGCGGCCGCGGTCAGCGCGGCGAAGGCGGAGGGACGCCTCGCGCGCGCCCAGGCGAGCGCGTCGCGCGCCGCGGCGAGGCCGAGGATCGCCGCCGCCGGGAGGATCGGCACGAGGTAGCGCCCGAACCGGTGGGCGTACGGGAGCAGGACGAGAAACGCGAGCGGCAGCGCTATCACCCACCCCGCTTCGGCCCGGAGCCGCCCGTCCCGCCGCCGCGCGAGAGCCACGCCCTCCCGCAGGATGCCGAACGCGACGCACGGCGCGAGCACGATCCAGCCTCCGGTCCGGAACAGGCCCGCGGCCTCGTCGGCGAGGAACGCGGCGCGCGGTGAGCCGGCGTAGTACGCGGTCTTCGCCGCGAACGTCCCGGGGAGCGGGTGGCCGCCGACCCCGAGATTGAACGCCGCGTACACGGCCGCGATCGCGACGAACACCGCGATCGGCCCGAGCCATCTCCCCGGAGCAAAGCGATGGTCGCGCGGGCGGACGACCGCGCGCAGCGCCGCGTCGATCGCGAGTACTCCGGCCAGGATCGCGCCTTCGGGCCGCACCCACAGCGCGAGACCGCACGCCGAAGCACAGGCGATCGGAGATGCGCGGGCCGCGGCGAGGAACGCCAGCGCGACGCAGGCGAGGAAGAGGCTCGTCTCCATTCCGGACACGGAGAGGATGGCGAGCCGGCCGTCGCATCCCGCGAGCAGCACGGCGGCCGCGGCCCACCCCGCCGACCCGAGCCTCTCCCTCGCCCAGAAGCAAAGCGCGGCCAGGAAGATCGCCTGCGCGGCGAGGCCGAGGCCGATCGCGAGGAGCTTCTCGTTCCCGGTCACGAAGAACCCGGCCGCGAGCAGGAGCGTGTAGAGCGGCGACGTCGATCCCGACGTGGACGGCCCGCCCGGGAAGTAGGCGAACGCACCGTGCTCGCGCAGCGTGCGGGCGAAGGTGAGGTGGATCCAGGAGTCGTCGATCGGGAACCCCAGCGCGCCGTTGGCGGCGCGGGCGTGGGCGACCAGCGCGGCCGCGAAGGCCAGCGCGGCGAGCGCGGCTCCCCACAGCGCGGGGTGGACGCGTCTCACGGGCGCGTGCCTGGGCCGTGGGACGCGGCGGCGATGTCCGCCGCCACGGCGTCCGCCATCTCGGGGTTGCGGGACCGGAGGGCCGCCTCCTCGCGCCGCGCGGCGGCGAGATCGCTCCGCCGCAGCGCGATGGCCGCGCGCCAGAGGAACGGCCGCGCGTCCGACGGAACGAGCCGCTCGGCGGCGTCGAGCGCCGGAACGGCGGCGGCATCGTCGCCGGTCTTCGCGAGCAGGATCCCGAGCCCGATCCACGCCTCGAACTGATCGGAATCGAGCGCGAGCGCCTTCCGGTACGCCTCGGCGGCGGCCGCCGGCTGTCCCGTTTGCGCGCGTGCATCCGCGAGGCCGGTCCACCCGCGCGCGAGGAGCGGGTCGGCAGTCGTCGCCTGCTCCAGGACGGGCACCGCCTCGGCGGGCCGGTGCGACAGGAGAAGGATCGTCCCGCGGGTCACGTAGCTCCAGGCGTCGCCGGGGTGCACGCGGAACGACTCGCGCGACGCCTCCATCGCCTCGTCGTACCGCCCCTGCACCGCCAGCGCGTGGGCCAGGGCGTCCCACGCGACCCAGAGGCTCGGGTCGAGCCGCACCGCCTCGCGCGCGTGCGCTTCGGCCTCGCGGTACCGGTACCGCTGGTCGAGGTCGAGCGCGAGCACGAAGTGCGCGTAGGCGTTGTCGCGCGTGACCGCGAGAGCCTGGGTCAGCAGCGTCTCCGTGTCCTTCCAGTCCCGCTCGTAGGCGCGCGACGCGGCGCAGGCGAGCACGATCAGGGCGATCCCCGCGAGCGGAGCCGCGACGCGCACCCAGGCGATCCGGCACGCGCCGACGATCGCCGCGGTGACCGCCAGGACGAGCCCGAGATGCGGCAAGTACGTGTACCGGTCGGCGCGAGCCTGGATGCCGGCCTGGACCAGGCCGGCCACCGGGAGCGTCATGATCGCGAACCACGCGAGGCCAGCGCCCCACCAGGGCGCGCGGCGCCGGAGTGCCAACGCCGCGACCGTCGCGGCCACGACGAGCACGGCGGAGATCCCGACGATCGCCGCCGGCCAGCCGTGCGCGGGGTACGGGTACAGCACGGAGGAGCGCCCGGGCCAGACGAGACCGGCCGCGTAGCGTGCGTACGACACCAGCGCGTTTCCGATCCGGCGCCCGAGCGGAAGCACGGCCGTGCTGGCGAGGGCGCCGCCGCGCTTCTGCGCGACCAGCGTGAGGGCGCACGAGGCGGCGGCGAGGAGCGCCCAGGGCACCTTCTCGAGAATCCTTCGCCGCAGCGGCGGGCGGCGGAGCGGCCAGGCATCGAGGACCAGGAAGACCGCCGGGAGGCTGACGAGCATCGGCTTGGCGCACAGCCCCAGCCCGAGCAAGGCCGTCACCGTCGCATGGCGGGCTACGGACGGCCGGTCGGCGTAGTGGACGTAGGCGAGCAGCGCCGCGAGGCCGAGCGCTCCCGAGAGCACGTCCTTGCGCTCCGCAACCCAGGCGACCGACTCCACGCGCCACGGATGGGCGGCCCAGAACGCCGCGGCGAGGCCGGAGGCGAACGCGAACCCCCTCCGGCTCGTTGCAACGTCGCGGCACCCTCGGGCGAGAAGGGCCTCGATCAGCACGGCCGCCAGCGCGGCGCACAGCGCGTGAAGCAGCAGGCTCGTCGCGTGATGCCCTCGCGCGTTGAAACCGAACAGGCTGACGTCGGCCATGTGGGACAGCCAGGTCAGCGGGTGCCAGTTCGCCGCGTGACCGACGTTCCACGCCCACGCGAAGCCCGGCCCGGTCAGGCCGCGGCGGACGAGCGGGTTCTCCGTGACGTAGTCGGCGTCGTCGAGCGAGAGGAAGCCGCCGTCGAGGGCGCGCGCGTGAGCGACCAGAGCGACCGCGGCGGCGAAGGCCGCGGCGAGCGCCGTGTGCCGCGCGGCGGCCGGCGGTCTGTCGAGTGGGGCGGACACCTCGGCCAACACGTCTCCCGCGGGCGCGGCGCGCGCACCGGCGCGTATTCTAGGCGGGAGACCCCGCCGCCCAGGCGCGCACCTTGTCGGCGACCTTCTCTCCGGCGACCTCCGCGAGGGCGTCCCGGCCGGCGGCGCGGACCGCGGAGGCGCTCCCGAACGCGCGGAGGAGCTTCTTCGCCGTCAACGGGCCGACGCCCGGGATGTCGAGGAGCGCCGTGCGGATCGTGCGCTTGGTGCGCCGCGCCCGGTGACGCGCGAGGCCGAAGCGGTGCGCCTCGTCGCGGATCCGCTGGAGGAGCTGGAGTGCCGGCGAGGCGCGATCGAGCCGCACCGGCGCTCCCGATCCCTGGAGCCAGATCTCCTCCTCGCGCTTGGCGAGTGCCACGACCGGCAGCGTCGGCAGGCCCTCGGCGGCGAGCGCGCGCACCGCCGCGCCGAGCTGACCGGTCCCGCCGTCGATGAGGACCAGATCGGGAAGGCGCCGCCCCTCGGCGATCACCCGGCGGTAGCGCCGCGTCACCGCCTCCGCCATCGAGGCGAAGTCGTCGGGACCGGCGACGGAGCGGATGTTGAAGATCCGGTAGTCCTGCTTCCGGGGCTTTCCCCCCTCCCAGCCCACCATCGACGCCACCGAGTCGGTCCCCTGGATGTTCGAGATGTCGAAGCACTCGATGCGGTACGGGGGCTCCTCGAGCCCGAGGACCTCGGCCAGCGACTCGAGCACCGCGACCCCGTGGCTGTGCCGCGCTCGGAACCGGGCCTCGAACGCGAGCGCCGCGTTCTTCGCGACGAGCCCGAGGAAGCGCTTCTTGGTTCCCCGCTCCGGAACGTGCAGCGCGACGCGCGCGCCGCGCCTCTCCGTCAGCCACGCCGCGACCAGCTCGGGGTCGGCCGGAGCGGCGGGCAGGTAGACCGCCGGCGGCGGGATCGCCTCGGCGTAGAGCTGGAGGAGCACCTGCGCGTAGAACGTCTGCGGCTCGAAGTCGAGATCGTCGAAGGTGTACTCGCGCCGCGCCTGGATCTTCCCCGCGCGCATCTCGAAGACTTGGAGGGCCGCCTCGCGCCCCTCGGCGTGGTGCGCGAGGTAGTCCTGGTCCTCGAGCCCGATCGACGCGATGTTCTGGCGGACCGCGACGCGCTGGACCGTGCGCAGCGTGTCGCGATACCGGGCCGCCTTCTCGTACTCGAGGCTGTCTGCCGCCTCCCCCATCCGCCGCTTGAGCGAGACCTCCAGGTCCTTGTGGCGCCCCTCGAGGAACAGCTTCGCGTCCGCCACGGCCTTCCCGTACTCCTCGGGGTTGGTCTTGCCGGCGCACGGGGCCAGGCACTGGTCGAGGTGGTAGTACAGGCACGGCCGCCGCTTCCCGTCGAACACCTCGTTGCAGGTCGCCACCTGGAAGAAGCGCGGGATCATCTTCAGGGAGCGGCGGGCGACCGAGGCCGGGATGAACGGGCCGAAGTAGGCGTTCCGGTCGCGCCGGGTCCGCCGAACGAGCGACACGCGCGGGTACTCGTCCTCGAGCGAGAGCTTGAGGTACGGAAAGTTCTTGTCGTCGCGGAGGATGACGTTGAACGGCGGGCGCTCGCGCTTGATGAGGTTCGACTCGAGGATCAGCGCTTCCATCTCGGTGTCGACGACGATGATCTCGATGTCGTCGATCTCGGAGACGAGGCGCTCGGTCCGCGGGGCGAGCTGGGCCGACGGCTGGAAGTACGACCGGACTCGCGAGCGAAGCGACTTGGCCTTGCCGACGTACAGCAGCTCGCTCGCGGCGTTGCGGTAGAGGTAGACCCCCGGCTTGTCGGGGAGGGCCGCGAGCTTCTCCCGGATCCGCTCCTCGGAAGTGCTCATCCCGGTGGGTATTCTATCCGCCGCCTCAAAGTCCGGCGGCGTCGATGGCCTCCCAGTACGAATCGTCCTTGCGGAAGCGCAGGTGCGCCAGCGGCACCGGCTGGAACGCCCGCTCCATCGAGGCGAACAGGTCGGGACGGGTCGCAAACGCCTCTGCGACGAAGGTGAGGTTTCCCACGAGCTGACCGAAGACGACGGCCCGCGCCGCCGGCTCGACGCTCGCTTCGCGCGCCTTCACGATCCGGAAAGCGGCGGCGAGCGGGAAGCGCCCGGACACCGGATCGCCTCCTTTGTATGTCCCCCGGAACGGAGAGCCGACGACGTCGAGCCCGCCTCCTGACGCAGGGAGCACGAGCGTGAGGTCGTCCGACACGACCCTCGCGCGGCGCGTCGCGGCGGACAAGGTCGACTTGCCCGCCCCCGACTCGCCGAAGAAGAGGTAGGCCCGGCCGTTGCGCACCGCCGAGGCGCCGTGCACCAGCGCGCCGCCGCGCTCGGCCGCGCACCAGGCGACCGCGCACCGCACGTAGTTTTCGAGCGCGCGGATCTCCGGCTCGTAGTCCCCCCGCGCGAGCAGGATCTGCCCGCGTCCCTCCCGCGTGTCGAACCACCCGGCGATCGTGTAGGCGAGGTATCGGATACGCGTCCCGTCGCAGGCGATCCAGACCGGGTTGAACTCGGGGCCTTGCGGCGGCTCGATGAAGTACTCGCGCGGATCGCGCGAGAGCGAGACCGACAGCGACGGCGCGCCGCTCGGCGGCGCGACCGCGTACGGCCCGTACCGCGCGGCGAGCGCCGCCGCGAGCGGACCGTCGAGGCCGTGGAGCTCGATCGCGAGATCGTCGAGGGCGAGCGTGAACCGCGCGGACCCGGCCGCGGCGGCGGGACCCGCGAAGAATTCCATCCCCGGAGGGTCGCCGCGACGCGCGGGGTAGGCCCGTCCCCCCTTCGCGCTCCAGCGCTCGCTCACGCGAAGACCCCCTTGCGCTCGAGGAACCGGATCCGGTCGCGCAGCGCCGCGGCCTCCTCGAAGTCCAGCTTCTCGGCGGCCGCGCGCATCGCGCGGTCGAGGCGCGCGATCTCGGCGACGAGCGCCTCCTGATCCTCGAAGATCTCCTCGGCCTCCTCCTCCTCGAGCGGCACGGTCGAGTAGTCCGCGGCGAGAGGCGTGCCCAGCAGGTCGTCGATCGCGCGCGTGATCGACTCCGGCGTGATGCCGTGCTCGGTGTTGTACGCCTCCTGCAGGGCGCGGCGGCGGTTCGTCTCCGCGAGCGCCTTCGCCATCGAGTCGGTCGTCCGGTCCGCATAGAGGATCGCGCGCCCCTCGACGTGGCGCGCGGCCCGGCCGATCGTCTGGATGAGCGACCCCTCCGAGCGGAGATACCCCTCCTTGTCGGCGTCCAGGATCGCGACCAGCGAGACCTCGGGAAGGTCGAGCCCCTCCCGGAGGAGATTGACCCCGACCAGGACGTCGAACTCGCCCTTGCGCAGGTCCCGCAGGATCTTGACGCGCTCGAGCGTCTCGACGTCGGCGTGGAGGTACTGCACTTTCACACCGACCTCGGCGTAGTACTCGGTGAGGTCCTCGGCCATCCGCTTGGTCAGGGTGGTCACCAGCACGCGCTGGCCGCGAGCCGTCCGCGCCCGGATCTCGGCGAGCAGGTCGTCGACCTGGCCGTCGATCGGGCGGACCGTCACCTGAGGATCGAGGAGCCCGGTCGGGCGGACGACCTGCTCGACGATCTCGCCGCCGGCGAGCGCGAGCTCGTACGGCGCCGGCGTCGCGGAGACGTAGATCGCCTGGCCGCGGCGCGCCTCGAACTCCTCGAACTTGAGCGGCCGGTTGTCGAGCGCGGAGGGAAGCCGGAACCCGAACTCCACGAGCGTCTGCTTGCGCGAGCGGTCGCCGTGGTACATCCCCCGCAGCTGCGGCACGCTCACGTGGCTCTCGTCGACGAGCAGCAGCGCGTCGCTCGGGAGATAGTCCATCAGCGTCGGCGGCGCGTCCCCCGGCGCGCGCCCGGTCAGGTGCCGCGAGTAGTTCTCGATGCCGTGGCAGTACCCCACCTCCGACATCATCTCGAGGTCGAACGAGGTCCGCTGGTGGAGCCGCTGCGCCTCGAGGAGCTTGCCGGCCTGCTCGAGCTCGCCCAGACGGACCGCAAGCTCCGCGCGGATCGCCTCCATCGCGCGCAGCATGGTCTCGCGCGGCGTGACGTAGTGCGAGTTCGGGTAGACGGGGTGCCGCAGCAGCGGTTCCAGCACCTTGCCGCGCACGGTGTCGATGCGCGACAGCGCCTCGATCTCGTCGCCGAAGAACTCGACGCGCAACGCCTCCTCGGCGTAGGAGGGCCAGATCTCCAGCACGTCGCCGCGCACGCGGAACGCCCCGCGCTCGAGATCGGTGTTGACCCGGCGGTACTGGATCTCGACCAGCTTGCGCAAGGCGGCGTCCCGGTCGATCCGGGTCCCCTTCTCGAGGAGCAGCATCATCCCGTGATAGGCCTCGGGGGAGCCGAGGCCGTAGATGCACGAGACGCTCGCCACGATCAGCACGTCGCGGCGCTCGAAGAGGGCCCGCGTCGCCGAGTGGCGCATGCGGTCGATCTCCTCGTTGACCGTCGATTCCTTCTCGATATAGGTGTCGGACTGCGGGACGTACGCCTCGGGCTGGTAGTAGTCGTAGTACGAGACGAAGTACTCGACGGCGTTCGCGGGGAACAGGCGCTTGAATTCCTGGTAGAGCTGCGCGGCGAGCGTCTTGTTGTGGGCGAGCACGATCGTCGGCCGCTGCGTCGCCGCGACGACGTGGGCCATCGTGTAGGTCTTCCCCGAGCCCGTGACCCCGAGCAGCACCTGATCGCGCCGCCCTTCGGCCAGGCCGCGGGTCAGCTGCGCGATGGCTGCCGGCTGGTCTCCGGTCGGCTTGAAGTCCGAGACGATCTCGAATCGCGGCATCCGGGTCATTTTAGCCGTCCGGACACGCGCGTGTATTCGGGGACACGTGCGCGGGCCTCCGGCACGCCCCATTCCGGGCGGAACGCCGTGGCACGCCGCGTGCTACTCTCCGCCTGCGAGATGAGCCGGACGCAAAGACGAACCCTGGTGCTCGGCGCGATCCTGCTCCCCGCCCTGATCGGCGGAGCGAGCCTGGGGTACGGGCTCAAGCTCGATCTCCCCGACGTCGATGCTCTCGAGCGCTACACGCCCCCGCTCAACACGCGCGTGCTCGCGAAGGACGGCTCCCCGATCGGCAGCTTCGGCGAGCAGCGCCGCACGCTGCTCTCGCAGAAGGACCTGCCGAAGGTCTTCGTCCAGGCCCTGATCGCCACCGAGGATTCCCACTTCTACGAGCACGGCGGCATCGACGTGCGGGGCATCCTGCGGGCGGCGCTCCACGACGCCACGAGCCTCTCCTTCCAGCAGGGAGCGAGCACGCTCACCCAGCAGCTCTCGCGCAACCTCTTCCTCGGACGCGAGAAGACGGCCAAGCGAAAGATCCAGGAGATCCTGCTGGCGATGGAGATCGAGCGGCGCTACTCGAAGGAAGAGATCCTGCGGCTGTACTGCAACCAGGTGTACATGGGGCACGGCCGCTACGGCCTCGAGACGGCCTCGGAGTTCTACTTCGACAAGCACGCCTCCGAGCTGAGCCTGCCCGAGGCGGCGCTGCTGGCGGGCCTCGTGCAGCGGCCGGAATCCTTGAGCCCGTTCCGGAATCCGCAGGCCGCGACGAGGCGCCGCAACGTCGTGCTCGACCGGATGGTCGAGGAGCGCGTGCTCTCCCCCGCCGCCGCCGACGCGGCGAAGGCCGCGCCGCTCGTGCTCTCGAAGCACCGCGAGGCGGCCGACGTCGCCCCGTACTTCGTCGAGGAGGTGCGGCGGGCGCTGCAGGCGCGGTACGGCGACGAGGGGATCTACCAGAGCGGGCTCGAGGTGCGCACCGGGCTCGACGTCGACCTCCAGCGCATGGCCAACCGCTCGGTGGAGCACGGGCTGCGCGAGCTCGACAAGCGCCAGGGGTGGCGCGGGCGGATCGACCACGTGCCCGCCGGCACCGAGCCCGCGGCGTGGGCGTCGGCGTCGTGGCACGACGGGGTCGTCGAGGGGGAGGTCTACGACGGCGTCGTGCTTCAGGCTTCGCGCGGGCGCGTGCGGGTGAAGTGCGGACCGCTCGAGGGGATCCTCGACCCCGACAGCATCGCGTGGACGGGACGGGCCGACCCCGGCGCCCTCGTCCACGCCGGCGACGTCATCCGCGTGCGGGTCGCCTCGGCGAAGATTCCGGGCAGCGCGGTGTTCGCCCTCGAGCAGGAGCCCCGCGTCGAGGCCGCGCTCGTCGCGCTCGACGTCGCCACCGGGGACGTGCGCGCGCTCGTCGGCGGATACGATTTCCGCCGCAGCGAGTTCGACCGGGCCGTGCAGGCCCGGCGGCAGGCCGGGTCGTCCTTCAAGCCGATCGTCTATGCCGCCGCCGTCCAGCGCGGCCTGAACCCGTCCGACCGGTTCCTCGACGCGCCGACGGCCTTCGTCGAGCCGGGCACGTTCTCGGTCTACGAGCCGGAGAACTACGGGAACAAGTACTACGGCCTGCTGACCCTCCGTGAGGCCCTCGAGAAGTCCGCGAACATCGCCGCCGTCAAGGTCCTCGACAAGACCGGGTTTCCGCCGGTGATCTCGCTCGCGCGGTCGCTCGGGATCACGACGGAGCTCAAGCCGTATCCCTCGATGGCCCTCGGTGCCTTCGAGGTCAGCCTCCTCGAGCTCGCGAGCGCGTACGGGGCGTTCGCGAACCAGGGCGTCCGCATCGCCCCGCATCTCTACGAGGAGGTCCTCGATCGCGACGGCGCGTCGCTCGAGAAGGTCCGCCCGGAATCGGGCGAGGCGCTCTCCCCCCAGCAGGCCGCGGTGATGAACGCGCTGCTCGAGGGCGTGATCACCGACGGCACGGGGGCCGCCGCGGCGAGCCTCGGCCGGCCGCTGGCGGGGAAGACCGGCACGACGGACGACTTCACGGATGCGTGGTTCATCGGGTACACGCCCAACCTCGTGGTCGGGGTCTGGGTCGGGTTCGACCAGAAGAAGAGCCTCGGCAACCGCGAGACCGGCGCCCAGGCGGCGCTCCCGATCTGGCAGGCGTTCATTCAGGACGCGTTCCGCGACAAGCCTCCCGAGCCGTTCCCCGACCCGGACGGGATCGCCCACGCCACCATCGACCGCGCCACGGGGCTGCTCGCCAACGACGCCGCGGGGTGCGTCGAGCGGCGGACCGAGACGTACCTCCAGGGAACGGAGCCGACCGCGAGCTGCTCCCCGGCCGAGCACGAGCGCCTCGCCCTACCCTGGGTCCTCCAGCGATACCCGATCGACGAGGACGGAGCGCTAGCACTCCCCGACGAGGATCTCGCGCCGCTGCTCGCCTCAGAGCCGGGCCTCAAGGTGGATGCCTCCCGGCGCACGCTGACGTACGCGGGGACGGACCGGAGCGTGAGCCTGCCGCTGCGCCTCGTCGCGGGGCGCACGACGCGGATTCCCGCCGCGGTCGAGGGGAGGATCGACCCCGCCCCGCTCGTGGGGAAGGACGGCCGGCCGGCCGACGTCGTGCTCCTCGGCGAGGCGACGATCAAGAACTGAGGTCAGGGGCGGCCCCAGCGGGCCTCCCGCTCCCCGATCCGGCCGTGCCGCGTCCACGCCATCGAGTCGTACTTCCAGCAGCGCAGCTCCGCCGCGCGGAGCGATTCCGAAGCGCTGAGCGCTCGCTGTTCGAGGCGCACGCCGAAGCATTCCGCGAACCCGCGCACGATCGCCCGGTCGATGTCCGCGGTCCCGGGATCCCCGCCGAGACGGCGCGTCAGGTCGGTGAGCCGCGCGGCGTCGACGCTTGCGCCGGTCGCGCGCGACAGGTGCTCTGGGTCGAGCGCGCGCGGGATCGAGCCGTGCTGCAGGAACGCGCGCGCGCGCCGGGCTTGGGCCGCGCCCACGAGCTTGCGCCCGCCGGCGCCGATCTCGTGCGCGCCGAGACGGTCGAAGCAGACGGGTCCGCGCCGCGCGCGACGATCCGCGAACGCGACGGGAGGATCGGTTGCGATCCCGAGAGCCTCGAGCGCGCGGGCGATCGCGCGGCGGATGCGGTCGTACGTGTCGGCCACGCCTCCCGGAAAGAACTCGGACCGCGTCGCACCGACGACGGCGAACGTGCGCTCGTCCTCGTGGAGCACGGCGTCGCCTCCGGTCGGCCGGCGCACGAGATCGATCCCCTCGGCCGCGAGGTACGCCGGATCGTGCGCCCCGGCGGCCTGCTGGAAGCGGCCCAAGGAGAGCGCCGCGGGAGCCCAAGCGTAGAGGCGCACCGTCGGCAGCACCGGCTCGGAGGCGCTCGCGGCGGCTTCGAGGATCGCTTCGTCGACCGCCATGTTCCAGGCGCCGTCCTGCGGCGGGTCGATCAGCAGACGCCAGACCGGGGGGTCCTCGCTCACGCCGATCCGCGGCCGCCCGGCGGGCCCGGGCCGTCGCGGAACGCGGCGGACTGGAGGTCGTGCTTGCGGAGCAGCCGCTGGAGCGCCGAGCGCAGCATGCCCGCGTGGCCGGCCGCTCCGGTGACGTTCCCGCGGTGGCGCGCGAGCAGGTCGGTCAGATACGCGCGCTCGAACGCGTCGACGACGCCGCGCTTGGCCTCGCGGAACCGCCGGTCGGCGCGCACGCCGGAATCCTGGATTCCGGCCGTCCCCGCGATGTTTTGGGGCAGGTCGGCGGCGCGGAGCGTGCCGTCGGCGACGAGGATGACGGCGGTCTCGACCGCGTCGCGCAGGTCCCGGACGTTTCCGGGCCAGGCGAACGCTTCGAGCCGCGCCAGCGCGTCCGGGGCGATCGCGATCGGAGGCAGCGCGTTGAGCCGCCGCAGCCCCTCGAGGAACGCCCGCGCGAGCACCGCGACGTCCTCGCGCCGCTCGCGAAGAGGCGGGATCGGGACGACCGATCCGCCGAACGCGGCCACGAGGCTTGGATGCAGGCGCCCCTCGGCCGCCGGTGCCGCCGGCTCGTAGACCGTCGATGCCGTGACCCGGCCCGCGCCGGAGCCGGCGACGATCGCCGCAGCCAGGCGCTCCTGCACCTGAAACGGGAGCGCGTCGACGCCGGCGACGTGAACGCTGCGCTCCGCCTCCAGGGCTCCGTGGTCCGGGCCGCGCGCGCCTCCGAAGAGCAGGGCCTCCGCATCCGGTGCTCCGGCGTCGATCACCTCGACGTCGCCGCCGCCGCGCGCGGCCAGCGCGCGCGCCGCGTGCGTTCGGCCCGTCCCCCGCTCTCCCACGAACAGCACCGGCGCCGTCCCCTCGGCGAGGCGCGTGATGCGGCGGCGCAGCGTCGCGACGGCCTCCGACCGTCCGACGATCGCCCCCGCCCCCTCTCCTTCTCCGGACGCGCGCAGCCGGCGCAGCTCGTCGAGCAGCCGGTGCTGCGAGAGCGCCCGGGCAGCGAAGATGGCGAGCGGCTCGGGCTGCGGAGGCCGCGGGAGCACCTCGAACGCGCCGGCGCGCAGCGCGTCGGGCCAGCGCGCGGCCGCGTCGGCGTCGAGCACGGCGACGACGGCAGCCGGCCGCAACCGCACGGCGCGTCCGACGAGGTCGAACAGCGCGTCTCGCGAGGAGGCGATGCCGAGCACCGCCGCGGCGACCGGACGCGCGCGGAGCGCTTCGAGCGTCTCCTGCGGGGTGTCCGCCTCGATCGGCTCGAAGCCGGCGGACGCGAGCGCCGCGGTGACGCTGCGACGGACCGTCGGGTCGCTGTCGAAGACGAGGGCCAGTGGCGCGGTCATCGATACCTCTTCCGTTCGTCGACGGCCTTGCCGCTATGGCAGTATAACCAGACCGAAGCGCGGGCGAAACGGGAGCGGTCAGCTGCGCATGCGGAGCCGGATTTCGTCGACCCGGACCGCGACGTCCCGGTACGAGGGCTCCGCGTTCAGGACTTCGACGAACAACTCATAGGCGCCACGGAGGTCCCCGGTGGCGAGGAGGATCTCCGCCAGCTCGTAGCGTAGCCCGGCGGTCGACTCCCCGCTCGTCTCGGGCGCCCGGAGGGCCTCGCGGTAATAACGGATCGCCTGCTGCGCCTCGCCCCGCTCCCAGTGCATCAGTCCCAACATCGTGCACGACTCGCGGTACAGTTCCGGAGAGCCGCTGGCGAGCCGGAATTCCTCGAACGCGTCGTCGACGAGCCCCATCTGCTTGTAGGCGATGCCGAGATCGTAGTGCGTCCGGAAGTCGCCGCCCTCAACCTGGGCCGACACGTGCTCCTTGAACGCCGCAAGGGCCTCCTGGGGCGAGGCCTCCGCGTCGCGCTCTTCGCCCTCGTCCGAGGACGGCCGGTCGCCGCCGAACTCGGAGTCGAGCACCTCGGCGAGAGAGGCGAGGTCCTGCTCGTCCGAGGCATCCGGAACGATCGTCTCGACCGCGTCCCGTTCCGCATCGCTCGCCGCGGTCGCGGCGCCGCCGCGGGACAGCGCCTCGAGCCGATCGAGCCGCGGCCCTTTGCGGCCCGCGGCGCGCAGAGCCGCGATGCGGGTGGCCGCATCGGCCACCATTCCCTGCCCGAGGTAGAACTCGATCTCGTCGAGATCCGCCTCGTCCGCGGTGGAGGCCCCCGCCTCGCCCGCGTCGTCGAACAGGATCTCGAGCTCGTCCTCCTCCTCGCGCGACATCGGACCCGCGGGCGCCGGTGCGGCCGCGCGGGGCGCGGGGGGCTCCGCGGCGGGGGGCGCTGCGGCCACCGGGGGTGGCGGGGACGCGGGAGAGGCGGCGGCCTTCCGCGGTTGTGCCGGAGGCCGGTCGGCGTGCGGCGCCGCGGCCGCGCGGGCGTGCGCGTCGGGGGTTTGAGCGTGCTCGACGGCGAGGAGCCCGGCCCGCGTGAGAGCCGCGCGCCTGTCCGCCGCGATCCCTCCGATCCGGCTCGCCTCGTCGGCGCAGCGGCGGGCGCCGTCGGCGTCGCCGTCCGCGTTCTTCGCGATCGCGAGGGCCACGAGCGCATCGCGAAGGGCGTCGCGATCCGAGCGCGTCCTGAGGAACTGCACCAGCCGCGTCTGGGCGGCGACGTGCCCCGGGAAGCGCTGGGTGACCTCGCGCAGCTGGGCGAACGCTTCCGCGACCAGCCCGTACTTCTCGAAGACCTCGGCCTCGGTCAGGTGGCCGCTGACGAACTCCTCGTCCGCCGGGCTCGCCGGAACCGCGGGGGGCGCGTCCAACGGCCCTGGCGCCGGTGCGCCCGGGGATGCCGCCCGCTCCGGGGCGGGTTGCCGGGGATCCTGCGGGGGACGGCCGACCAGCAGCATCGGGGAAGCGGGATCCAGCGAGGCCAGCACCGACAGGTGCTCGTCCACCCGCTCCTGCAGCCCCTGCGCGGAATACGCCCGGACCAGGCGCTCGATCGCGCGCGCGGCGTGGTGCTTGTTCCCCTCGTTGCGCCGGAGCGACACGATCGCCTCGAACGCGCGGAGCTGCAGGGAGTCGTCGACGCGGCCGATGCACTCGAGCAGCTGCGCGGCCCGGTCGAATCGCTTGGCGGCGAGCCAGCGATCCAGAAGCGGCGTCAGCCGCGTCCAGATCTCGTCGGACGCGTCCCGCGCGCGCGCCGTCCGGACGGCCTGCTCGACCGCGTCGTCGCTGAGCGCGTCCGACCGCTCGTCGCGCAGGAGCGCCGCGGAACGCGTGTCGGCGCCGAGACGCTCGAAGAGCACGAGCACCTCGTCGACGGCGGCATCCGCCCCCGCGACCTGCGCCCACGCCTCGTCGGCCAGGCGCAGCGCGTCGTCGACGCGCCCCGCTGCCGCGGCGACGCGCGCCAGCCCGAGCAACGGCTCGGGGCGGCCGGGCAGCAGTGCGAGCGCCTGCCGGAAGAGCTGCTCCGCCTCCTCCGCGCGACCGCCCGAGACCATCCGCACACCGAGCGCGATCAGCTCGCGCCCGGCGCGCTCGGTGTCCCCCTCGGCCGCGCGCGCTTGCGACAGCCGCACGGCGTGGGTCAGCTCATCGGGCTCGGCCGCGACGAGGCGCTCGTACACGCCGCGCGCGTTGGGGAACTGCTTGGCCCTCGTGTAGGCGTCCGCGGCCTGGAGGAGCCAGGGGCGCGCCTCGCCGGGGAGCTT
>DATKHQ010000021.1:0-3067 GCA_035510175.1 Candidatus Sulfotelmatobacter sp.
GAGGAGCAGCCAGGCGCCGCCGACATCATCCCGGTCGGCCGCGGGACCGCGAAGAAGTAAGACCGCCCGGTCACGCCCCGACGATCAGCGCCGCCACCGCCACCGGACGTTGCCCCTCGGGGAGCGCCGTCGCCATCTTGCGAATTCCCTCCGCCCAGCCGGGGGACGCGACGAGCGCTTCGTGCCTCACGCGCCTCGTGCGCAAGGGGCGGCGGAGGAGAATCTCCGCCCAGTCGGGGCGGGGTCGTCCCGAAGCGTCGACGCAGGCCGACGTGAAGCCGCGAGCGGCGCGGTAGAGGGCGAACAGCCCGATCCCGGTGCTCCCCCCGGCGGCGACGTGAAGGACCGCGGTGCGCCCCACCGGCCCGTCCTCGATCTCGGCGAGGATTCCCTCGACCAGGGGGTGGCCCGACGCGAAGAAGTCGATCGACTCGTCGGCGACCGCCTCCTCGCGGATGAAGCTGCCGAGGTAGCTCGCCCCCTCGGGGACGCCGGGGAGCGACTCGATCGTCGCCCGGCGCCCGAGCTCGATCGAGTGCACCGTGCCTCCGCGGTGCTCCTCGACGTGCATCGCCAGGTGCTCGCAGGCGGACAGGACGACCTCGCGCAAGTCCTCCTCGAGGTCCTCGGGGATGCGCGCCAGGATGGAGGCCGCCTGCTCGGGCCTGTACGGATCGCGGAAGAGCGCGTGGAGGGCGGCCTCGCGCATCCGCTCGCGCGCCGCGCGGGTGACGCGCACGGCGTCGTCGGCGGCCGAGGCCGCGGCGGGCCCGCCGGTGCCAAGGGCTTCCTCCTCGATCGCCGCGTCGATCCGCGCCATCTCGCGATCGAGTCCTCCGAGCGGCTCGCGGAAGATGCCGATCGACTCGTGCAGGGCGACCACGCGCGCGCCCAGGCCCGAAGGAGGCCGCACGGTGACGATCTCGACGGGGCGGTCGCGGCCGATCCGGTCGAGCCGGCCGATGCGCTGCTCGAGCGTCGCCGCGCTCCACGGCAGGTCGAAGAGGACCAGGCGGTGGCAGAACTCGAAGTTCCGCCCCTCGCCGCCGCACTCCGTGGCGAGCAGCATCGACGGCCCCGACGGGAGCCGGAACTGCGCCACCTCGATGTCCCGCTGGCCGGGGGACAGATCCTCGTGGAAGACCCCGGTGCGCAGCTGGGCCGTCCGCGAGAGCACGTCGCGCAGCCACTCGACGGTCTCGCGCTCGGCGGCGAAGACGAGGGTTTTCTCGGAGCGCCGCTTCCAGCCGATCCCCTCGCGGGCGAGCCAGGCTGCGCGCGGGTCGGACGCTTGCCAGCGCGTCGCGAACGCACGCGCCGCCGCGTCGGCGCGCGGGAGCTTCGCGAGGAGCGACGGGCCCGACGACAGCGCCGCCCGGATCAGCCGGATCTTCTCGCGGCGGGCGACGGGGTTGTCGGCGGGGCGCGCGGCAAGCGATGCCTCGAGGGCGGCGAGATCGTCCCAGCCGACAGCATCGGGGAGATCGACCGGGACGAACACGCGCGGAGGAAGGCCGCCGATGTCGGCGCGCCGGGTCGAGCTGGCGCAGGGGGGGAGCGGCTCGCGACGCGCGAGGCGTGCCCCGAAATCCTCGTCGGGAAACGCGTCGGGCCGAAGGAGCTGGAGGAGGCGGAAGAAGCCGTGCGCATCGTCCTCGAGCGGGGTCGCGGTCAGCAGGAGGACGTGACGGCCGAGGGCGGCGATCGGCTCGACCGCGCGATACGCGGGCTCGCCGGGGTGCCCGGCGGGGCGCCTCAAGCGATGCGCTTCGTCCACGACGAGAAGGTCGATCCCTGCGGCGACGGCGAATGCCGTCAGCTCAGGGCGCGCGACGAGCGTCTCGAGGCCGAGGACGGCGCGGCGATGCACGTCGAACGGGTTGAAGCCGGGGCCGAAGTCCTTCTCCACGTCGGCGAGGCGCTGCGCGTCGAGCAACACGAACACCTGGTGGTACTTCCGCCACAGCTCCCCGAGCCACTGCACCGTGAGTGTCTCGGGGGCGACCACGAGCGTGCGCTCGGCGCGCCGCGCGCGAAGGAGATGGTTTGCGATGAGGCAGGCCTCGACCGTCTTTCCGAGGCCGACCTCGTCGGCGAGGAGCCAGCGGACGGGATCGGTCCGCGTCGCCTTCTCCGCGACGTCGAGCTGGTGGGGAAAAATCCGGATGCGCCCGCCCAGGAACGACGCCAGCGTGTCCGACTCGCGCGAGGAGGTGAGGTGAAGCGCCTCGAGCCGGGTCGCGAACGCGTCGACCGGGTCGACGTGGCCGCCCGCGAGGCGCTCGACGGGGTCGAGGTGGTGGGCGGGAAGGCCGGTGGCGCCCGCGTCGACGAGCGCGTCGGTCGCGGACGAGAACGTCAGGCTCGTCGCGGTCCCCGGGAAACGCACCTCGACCGTCCGCGCATCGACGCCGACCACCGTGCCCTCGCCGAGGTCCGGATTGTCGCGGTGAACGACGCGATCGCCAGGGTGAAATGGGGACATTCTGCTTTTTCCTCCCGCGGGGTACGATGCCCGCTCATGATTCTGAAGGAAAAAGCAGGATGTCCCCAACTCCTCCCGAGGCCGCGGCGAATTGAGTCACGTCCCGGGATCGTGACGCTGACGGCGGCATCGCATCCCGACGTCCGCACCGGCGCGGCGTCCGGCCTGGGCCCCGAGGGATATCGGCTGACCGCCGGTGACGCGCGCGTCGTCATCGAGTCCGGGGGGCCCGCCGGAGCCTTCTACGCTCGCGCGACGCTCGCGCAGCTCTGCCGTCTCCACGAGAGCGCCGGTGCGATCCCGGGCCTCTTCATCGAGGATCGCCCCGATCTGGCGTACCGCGGCGTCATGCTCGACGTCAGCCGCGACCGCGTGCCGACGATCGCCACGCTCCATCGCCTCGTCGACGAGCTGTCGTCCTGGAAGGTCAACGTGCTCCAGCTCTACACCGAGCACACGTTCGCCTACCCGGGCCACGCGGACGTCTGGAAGGACGCCTCGCCGCTCACCGCCGTCGAGATCCAGGACCTCGACGCCTACTGCCGGGAGCGGTTCGTCGAGCTCGTCCCCAACCAGAACTCC
>DATKHQ010000022.1:0-9840 GCA_035510175.1 Candidatus Sulfotelmatobacter sp.
GGATACTGGAACGCGATCTGCGCCGACTGCTTGATGTAGGCCTTGCCGTTCGTCCCGACCGTTCCGCCCACGTCATTGTCCGTGATCAACGAGTAGTTGGTCACGGCGCAGCCAAGGCTCAACGCCATCACTGCAGCAAACGTCAAAAGCTTCTTCATCACTGGCTCCTTTCGAAAGGTTCTATGGATCTCCAAACCCCCACAGCAATCAAGAATCCGACGACGCGTCTGATTCCCCCCATACCCGAAATCGCGTCCAGGACCCCCCCGAGCCTCACCCCCAAGGGACCCCCAAACCTCGTTTCCGGGCTTGAGTGCCTATCCGTATACAGTGGAGAAGGGTGGCAGGCAAAAGAAAAAAGGTGACTGATCGTAACTTTGTAATGTCGGAATTTGGCCTTTTCACCGGTTCTCGCGGCCGGCGTCACCGCAGCGCGACACGGGCCTCGCGGCGTTTCACCCAAAAAGGGTCCTATTTGGCAGCTAATTCAAGTAGCCGAGCGACCGAAGCTGCTCGCGGGTCTCGTTGGAGATGTGGTAGTCGCGCTCGGGGCTCCGGTCCTCCGCCATCCAGGCAGACAGCTCGCGCCGGAGCGATTCGAGCTTTTCGGGAGAGTCGGCGGCGGCATCCCGGGTCTCCCCGGGATCGGCGGCAAGGTCGTACAAGCGCCACTCGGGGGGCCTCGCGGCGTGCGGGACGTAGACGGCCTTGAGGCGGCCGCGCTGCAGCCAGCGCCACTTTCCCGCAATCCCCTGAATCTCCCGCCAGGTGTTTTCCTCGTGGAAGCTCTTGTCGGTCTCGCCGAAGCACGGCCGGTCGGCGGTTTCGTCCCCCGCTATCATCGGGAGGAGGCTCGCGCCGCGGAACGCCGGCTCGGCCGGCAGGTGCAGCGCATCGAGGATCGTCGGCGCGACGTCGATGCTCCGCTCGGTCGCCGTGACGCGCCGGCCGGCGGGGATCGTCCCCGGCAGGCGCATGACCAGCGGGATGTGGATCTCGGGCTCCGTCCCGAGATCGCCGTGCTCGAAGAAGTATCGGTGCTCGCCGAGAGATTCGCCGTGGTCGGCGGTGACGACGACGAGCGTGCGGGAGGCCACCCCCGCGTCTTCCACCCCGAGCAGCAGCGCCGCGAGCGCCTCGTCCGTGAAGCGCAGCTCGCCGTCGTAGAGCGCCACGAACGACGCCACCTCGTCGGCGGGCATCCGGTTCTGGAAGATCACCGGACCGATCGTGGCGCGTCGCGCGCGCAGGTCGTCGTACAGCGCCCACGGCCTCGGGTCGTCGGACGCGTAGCGGGTCCGCCAGGGGGCCGGGGGCTCGTAGGTCCAGTGCGGGTCCATCAGGTGGACCCACGCGAACCACGGCCTCGACCCGCGCGAGGCCCGCGCGATCCACGCCGCGGCCAGGGCCGAGGCACGGTCCGCGAGCGGATGCGCCGCGACGTCGTCGTCGTACCGGTCGAATCCCTGGGCGAACCCCGAGGCGCGCACGAGACGGGGATGCGTCTGGATCGCGTACGTTTGGTATCCGGCCGCGCGCAGCGCCTCGGCAAGCGTGCGGTTTTCCGGCTCGAGCGGGAGGAGGAGGTTCCGGACCCCGTGCTGCTGCGGGTACGACGAGGTCATCAGCGACGCGAGCGAGGGGTTCGTCCGGGGCGAGACGGTCAGGTGGCTCTCGAAGAGAACGCCCTCGGAGGCGAGCCTCGCCATCGCGGGGGCCGTGTCCCGCGCGTACCCGTAGGCGCTGAGGTGGTCGGCGCGTGTCGTCTCGTAGGTGACCAGCAGAACGTTGGTTCCGTTGCCCCGGACCGGACGGCAGCCAAGGGTCCCGGCGAGCGCCGCGGCCAGGAGGGCCCGAGAGATGATTCCCGGCTTCACGATCCGTCAGCTGCCCGCGCGCACGAACAGGACGATACCATCCGCCTCCCGCTCGCCGCCGCCTAGCTCGGCGCCTCCGACGCGGCGCCAGCCGGGGTCATCCGCGAGCGCCGCGGCGAGCGGCTCCGTGCCGTCGATCAGGACCCACCGGACGTCGTAGCGCGCGACGGCCTCGCGCAGCATCTCCTGCCATCCCGGCCGCGCCGCGAGGATCGGCTCGTACACCTCGGAGCGGAACGCGCCGTAGAGGTCGTTCCGGCCGTCCATGAAGACCGCCTCGCGGGGATAGAGGCGAAGCATGAGAAACCCGCCGAACCGATACGCGTTGAACCCCGAGCCGCCGACCCCCGCGCGCGCGAGGAAGCGCACCTCCCGCTCGGGCAGCGGCCGCGACGGACGCTCCGCGAACCGCGGGCGCAGCCCGATGAACTTCGCCCCCGACAAGGCGACGATCGCCACCGCCGCGGCCGCCGGAAGCCACGCGCGCGTCAGGACGCGCGGCCGACGTGCGGGGTCGATCCCGGAGAGGGCGACGGCCGTGAGCGGCACGAGCGTGAGCGCCGCGAACGGAAGATGTCGGATCGCGGTGAGGAACATCGCCCCGAACACCGCCGCGCGCAGGAGCAGGCCCGCGCGAGGCCTCGCCCCCGCGATCAGCGCCGCCGCCAGGACGACGACCGTGAGGTCGAGGAGCGGCAGGTGCGTGAGGTCGGGACGCGACCACTCGTTGTTCCCCGCGAAGATCTCGGGCCGCGCCATGTACAGGAACGGGTGCGTCAGCTGGGCGACGCCCAGGGGATTGACACACGCGGCCGCCGGGGAGAGCGCGGCGGCGGCGGTCAGCCGCCACGCCGCCCTCTTCGGTCCCTGCCCACGAACGGCTTCGAGCCACGCCCCCGCCGCCTCGCACGCGATGAGGCCGATGCCGAGGACGAACGCCCCGTGCACGTTCGCCCAGGCCCCCACGATCGCCACCGCCGAGGCGAGTGCCAGGACCGATCCCGACCGCGCGCGCTCGAGCGCGTAGGCGATCGCGGCGAACGCCAGGTAGGACAGGATCTGCGGGCGGATGTCCCAGAACAGGTTCCCGAACATCAGGAAGGCGGCGAGCCAGACGGCGAGCGCCCGCCCGACGAGCCCGACGGAGGCGCGGCGGAGCTGCGCGGACAGCAGCGCGAGCGTCGCCGCGAGCGCTCCGGCTCGCAACAGGATCAGCCCCGCCCGGCCCGCCGGGGTGAGCACCACGACCCCGTCGGGATCGCGCTCCGTCCGGCCGATCGCCGCGGCGATCGCCTGGAATCCCCATTCGTTGTCGTGCCAGGCCGCATCCTTCCGTGTGGCGGATCCCACGCCGCGCGCCGGGATCGCCCGATCGGCGAGGATGCGGCGGCCGGTGGCGAGGTGGTAGTAGGCGTCGACGCTCGTGATCGGGAAGAGGGCGAGCCAGGCCACGGCGACGATCGCCGCGGCGGGAAGAAGTCGAAGCCATCGCGGCGCGGTCTCGGTCACCTCGCCATTCTAGGGTCGCTCAGTTGGAGAGCGTGATCGACCCGTCGGCCTCGACGTGCATGTCGATCTTCTCGGTGCGCGCGGCGAGAGTCCGCGTTCCGCGGGTGCGCACCGGGCGGCCCATCGTCGCCTGGACCCGCCGGACGTAATCCTGCGTCTCGGGATAGGCGGGGACCCCGCCGTACCGCTTCACCGCTCCCGGCCCCGCGTTGTACGCCGCGAGCGCCAGCGAGACGTCGCCGTCGTAGGAGTCGAGCAGGTCGCGCAGGTGCCGGGCGCCCGCGTCGAGCGACTGGTAGGGGTTTCGCCGGTCGGTGACGCCGTAGCGCTTCGCGGTGTCCGGCATCAGCTGCATGATCCCCGTCGCCCCCGCGCGCGACACCGCGTGCGGGTCGAACCCGGACTCGACGAGTGCGACCGCCTTCACGAGCGACGGGTCGATGCCGTTCTTCCGGGAGACCTCGTCGATGTAGCGGTCGTAGGGGGTCGCTGGCAGGTCCCGAAGTCGCTGCGCCGGCGCCCCGCGCACGAACGGAACCGGGCGGGCGTCCTTTCGGCTCGCCGTGTTCGTGAACACGACCTGCCCGTGCGCGTCGACGTAATAGAGAAGATCGTCCGCGCGCGCGCCACCGAACGCCCCCGCCGCCGCGGCGGCCAGAACGCAAGCGGCGACGCGCACCGCGACGCTCACCGTGCCGCTCCCGCGCGCCGGGCGATCGCCTCCCGGGCGAGCGAGAGCGCCTCGTCCAAGCGGCTCGGATCTTTCCCGCCGGCCTCCGCGAGGTCGCTCCGGCCTCCCCCGCCGCCGCCGATGACCGCCGCGAGCTCCTTGACGAGATCCCCCGCGCCGATCCGCCCCTTGAGATCGTCGGTGACCGCGACGAGCAGCGAGGCCTTCTCCCCCTCCGCGCGGCCGAGCACGACGATCCCCGAGCCGAGCTTGCGGCGCAGGCCGTCCGCGAGCTGCCGGCTCTCCTGCGCGTCGAGCCCGTCGACCCGCGCGGCCAGGAGCTTGATCCCCTCGACCCGCTCCGCGCTTTCGGCGCGAGTCCCGAGGCCCTCGCGCATCGCGCGCACGCGCTCCGCCTGCAGCTCGTGCTGGAGCGTCTTCAGGGTCGCCAGGCGCCGCGCCAGCTCGGCGGCAACCTCCGCCCTCGGGACGGAGAGCATCTGTTCCATGCTGGTGAGAATCTGGTGATCGGCCCGTGACTTTTCCAGGGCCCCTTCGGCGGTCAGCGCCTCGACGCGGCGCACGCCGGCGGCGATCCCCCGCTCGTGCGTGAGCAGGAACGGCCCGATTTCGCCGGTTCTTGCCACGTGGGTGCCGCCGCACAGCTCCTTCGAGAATTCCCCGATCGTAACCACCCGTACGTTTTCGCCATACTTCTCGCCGAACAGAGCCATCGCCCCCGAGGCGAGAGCCTCCTCGAGAGGCCGCTCGGCGGTCGCGACGGCCTCGTTGTCGAGGATTCTCCGGTTCACCAGCGACTCGACGTCGGCGAGCATCCGGTCCGAAAGGCCCGCGAAGTGGCTGAAGTCGAAGCGCAGCCGTTCGGGAGCGACCAGCGACCCCGCTTGCTTGACGTGCGTGCCGACGACGTCGCGCAGCGCGGCGTGGAGCAGGTGGGTCGCCGTGTGGTTGCGCTTGATCGCCGCCCGGCGATCCGCATCGATCTCCGCGGTGGCGGTGTCCCCCACGGCGAGCACGCCGTCCTCGACATGCACGCGCGACGCGATGAGACCGGGGTAGGGGCGGCGGGTGTCGCGAACTTGGGCGCGCGCGTCGCCCGTGACGATCCACCCCGTGTCGCCGACCTGGCCTCCCGCCTCGCCGTAGAACGGCGTGGCGTCGAGAATCACGTCCCCCTCGTGGGACGCGCTCAGTCTCTCCACCGGCGTCCCCGCGGCATCGAGCAAGGCGACGACGCGCACGCCGTCGAGGCTAGCGGCGCGATACCCCTCGAACGAGACCGCGACCCGGCCCGCGAGATCCTTCCAGGCGCCCGGGGCCGTGTCCTTCTTGGCCCCTTTCCACGACGCCCGCGCCTTGACCCGCTGCTCCTCGAGCCGGCGGGCGTAGCCGTCGAGGTCGAGCCGGAGCTTCCGTTCCTCGGCGATGTCCGCCGCCACGTCGATCGGGAGCCCGTAGGTGTCGTAGAGCTTGAACAGGGTGTCGCCGGACAGCGTGCGGTACCCGGACGCATCAGGGGCCGAGAGCGCGTCGCCCCCCGCGTTCTCGAGGAGCTCGATCCCGACCTGGAGGGTCTCGCGGAACCGCTCCTCCTCGCGCCGGGCCACCGCGGCCGCGGCGGGCTCGGCGGCGACGATCTCCGGATAGACCTCGCCGAGCGTCCCCACGACCGACGGGAGCAGATCGTGGACGAACGGCTCCGTGATTCCCAGGCGGATGCCGTGGCGGATCGCGCGGCGCAACACGCGACGGAGCACGTACCCGCGGCCGTCGTTGGCGGGGACGATCCCGTCGGCGACCAGGAACGTCAGCGCGCGGACGTGGTCGGCGATCACGCGCATCGAGACGTCCTTGTCCGCGTCGGCGCCGTACGGTGTCCCGGCACGCTCGGCGGCCGCGCGCAGGATCGGGACGAACAGGTCGGTGTCGTAGTTGCTGCGCTTGCCTTGCAGCACCGAGGTGATCCGCTCGAGGCCCATCCCGGTGTCGATGCTCGGGGCCGGGAGCGGGGCCAGCGCGCCGTCGGCGCGCTGCTCGAATTGCATGAACACGAGGTTCCAGATCTCGATGAACCGCCGGGAGTCGGTCTCGGGGTTTGCGGGGCCCTCGACCGAGGTGAGATCGGCCCCGAGGTCGTAGTGGATCTCGCTGCACGGGCCGCAGGGACCGGTGTCGCCCATCCGCCAGAAGTTGTCCTTCTCTCCCAGGCGCAGGATCCGCTCCGGGCGGACCTTCGCGCGGTCCCGCCAGATCGCGTACGCCTCCTCGTCGGCCGGCACCGCCTCGGTGCCGCCGAACACCGTCACCCACAGGCGATCCTCGGGAACCCCCCAGACGCGCGTGACGAGCTCCCACGCCCACGCCACCGCGTCTTCCTTGAAGTAGTCGCCGAAGGAGAAGTTCCCGAGCATCTCGAAGAACGTGTGATGCCGCGGCGTGCGCCCCACCTGCTCCAGGTCGTTGTGCTTGCCGGAGACGCGCAGGCACTTCTGCGACGTCGCCGCGCGGACGTACTCGCGCGTGTCGGCGCCGGTGAAGACGTCCTTGAACTGGTTCATCCCGGCGTTGGCGAACAGGAGCGTCGGGTCGTTCGGCAGGACCAGCGGCGAGCTCGGGAGCACGCGGTGGCCGCGCTCCGCGAAGAACTCGAGGAAGGAGCGCCGGATCTCGGACGAGGTCATGCGTCAGCCCTCTCGAAGCCGTACGGAGCCAGTGCGGAGGCCACCGCCTCCGGATCGAAACCCTCGGAGAGCAGCGCATTGTACACGCGCGCCAGACGTCCCCGCGCCGTGATCGGGCCGGGCGCTCCCAGTCGCCGGCGCACCGCGCGGGCCACGCGCGCGCCCTCGTCGATCTCCCCGTCTTCCGTCGCGCGGGCCCATGCCGCGGCCGCGAGTGCGGGATCGATCCCGCGCGCGGCGAGCGTGGCGAGGATGCGCTCGCGCCCGCGTCCCGCCGCGGCGGCGGAGCGCGCGATCCAGTCGCGCGCGAGGCGCGCGTCGTCGACGATCCCGGCGGCTTCGAGGCGCCCGAGCGCTGCGGCGATGTCGGCCTCGGCATGGCCGCGCGCGCCGAGCCGCTCGGTCAGCTCGTGCCGCGTGAGCGCCCGGCGCCCAAGGAGGCGCTCCGCTGCGGCGAGCGCTCCGGACGACGGGCGCCGATCCCTGCGTCCCGACATGGAGCCACTCTAGCGCGGAGCAGGCCTCCGCCCGGGCGCATCGGACGGCGCGCGGGTTGCGGGACCGGAACCGCGGGGGGCCCTAGCCGCGGCTGAACTCGAACGGCGAGTCCGGGCTGTGAGGGTTCAATGCGTTCGCGGCCTTGTTCGCGGCCTGCTCCATCTGCTCGGCCGCCATCTCCGCGGCGGAGTGGATGCCGGAGACCTTCAGCTTGAACTCGTCCGCGTTGGTCGCCTGGCGCAGCGCCTCCTCGAAGGAGATGTGCTCCGCCTTGTAGAGCCGGTAGAGCGACTGGTCGAACGTCTGCATCCCGTATTGGCTCGTGCCCTGGGCGATCGCCTCGCGGATGAGCTTCGTCTTCTCCTTGTTCTCGATGCACTCGCGGATGTACTGCGTCGAGCGGAGCACCTCGACCGCGGGCACGCGGCCCGCGCCGTCGGCCCGCGGCACCAGGCGCATCGACACCACCGCCTTGAGCACCGCGGCGAGCTGGATGCGGATCTGCTTCTGCTGGTGCGGCGGGAAGACCGAGATGATCCGGTTGACGGTCTCCGTCGCGTCGAGGGTGTGCAGGGTCGAGAGCACGAGGTGGCCGGTCTCGGCGGCCGTGAGCGCGGTCTCGATCGTCTCGTAGTCGCGCATCTCGCCGACCAGGATGACGTCGGGGTCCTGCCGGAGCGCCGAGCGCAGGGCGAGCGCGAACGACTTGGTGTCGACCTCGACCTCGCGCTGGTTGACGAGGCTCTTCTTGTCCCGGTGCAGGAACTCGATCGGGTCCTCGATCGTCATCACGTGCTCGGTGCGCGTCGAGTTGATGTAGTCGATCATCGCAGCGAGGCTCGTCGACTTCCCCGATCCCGTCGTCCCGGTCACGAGGATGAGGCCGCGCCGCTCCGTGGCGATCTGCTCGAGCACCGGCGGGAGGAGCAGATCCCGGATCGTGTTGATCTTGACGGGGATGACGCGAAGCACGAGGCCGACCGTCCCGCGCTGCTGGAAGACGCTGCAGCGGAAGCGGCCCAGGCCCGGGACCGAGTACGCGAGGTCGATCTCGAAGCTGTCCTTGAACTTCTGCTTCTGGCGGGCGCTCATGATGCTGAACGCCATCGCGATCGTGTCCTCCTGCATCAGGCGCTTCTGATCGGTCATCGGGAGCAGGCGGCCGTCGACGCGGATGACGGGATGGCTGCCCACCTTCAGGTGGAGGTCGGACGACCCGCGGTCGATCGCGATCTTGAGCAGGTCGTTGATGTGGACTTCCATGAATCACCCCGCGGGCGCCGTCACGGCCCCTCGTCCGAACATAGGCGGGGGCCGGTGCGGAGTCAAATCCGGCCGGTGCCGCCGAGATCCCCGCGGAGATACAGCACGATGGCGGCCGCCACCGCCCCCGCCGTCTCCGTGCGCAGCGTCCGCGGTCCCAGCGAGGCCGCGCGGAATCCCGAGGCAACCAGTCCCGCGATCTCCTCCTCGTCGAACCCCCCCTCCGGGCCGACCGCCAGGCAGACCTCCCCCTCCCCGGGATCGAGGACCTCGCCGACCGCGAGCCTCGCGCGCGGATCGAGGACGAGGCGCGATCCTTCGCGAGGCAGGTCGGTCAGGGTCGAGGCCGCAAGATCCGGCAGAAGGCTGCGGCCCGACTGCTTGCAGGCTTCGAGGACGATACGCCGGTAGCGCGCGAGGCGCGACGGCGACGGAGGATCGGTCGTGCCGCGTCGCGACGGCACGAGGCGGAACGCCGTCACGCCGATCTCCGTCCCCTTCTCGAGGACCCATTCGAGCTTCTCCGGGCGGATGAACGCCTGCGCGATGGTCACGCGCGTCCGTGGCTCGGGAACGGTCTCGCGCGGGGCACCCGGCACGATCACGACGCGATCGCGCCCGACCTCGGCGACCACCGCCTCCCACTCTCGCCCTCGGCCGTCGAACACCGCGAGCGCGTCCCCGGCGCGCAGGCGCAGGACGCGCGACACGTGGTGCGATTCGTCCGGGTCGAGCGTCGCGCGCCCGTCCGGCCCCGCGGACTCCGGGAGGTAGGCGCGCCGGAGCGATCCGGCCGTCACGGAGCGCGCCGCGCGGTCAGGCACGCCCACGGCGCCTCGATCGCGACCGCCTCGTCTTCGAGGCCGTGCGCGCGCAGCCGGGGGACGATCTCCTCGAGATCCTCCTCGAGCACCCCCGATACGATGAGCGCGCCGCCGGGGACGGTCCCTGCTGCAAGCCCCCCCGCTTCCCCCAGGAAGAAGGAGGACTGGACGTTCGCGACGATCCCATCGAACTTCTCGGAAGCGGCCGCATCGAGCGATCCCGTGCGGACCTCGACCGTGTTTGCGGCGCCGTTGGCGGCCACCACCTCGATCGCGACACGCGCGGCCTCGGGATCGAGGTCGACCGCCAGCACTCGGGTCGCCCCGCACCGCGCGGCGACCAGCGCGAGGATCCCGGTCCCGGTGCCGAGGTCGAGCCAGCGCTCTCCGGGGCGGACGAGCCTCTCGAGCGCTTCGGCGCACATGCGCGTGGTCGGGTGCTCGCCAGTGCCGAACGCCATCCCGGGCACGAGGCGGATCGGCTCGCGGCCCGGGGG
>DATKHQ010000023.1:0-9285 GCA_035510175.1 Candidatus Sulfotelmatobacter sp.
GCTGCGGCGCGGGGAGGAGCCCGTCTTCGAGGCGGTGGCGTCGAAGGGAACCGGGGTGTTCGAGACCTTGAAAGCCGTCGTGAAGAGCGTGCTTGTCGACCTCAAGAACCGTTGATCCCCTGCGCTTGACACCTCCCCCGCGCCCCGTCTATAGTCCATCGGCTTTTTTTTCACGGGCAGGAGTGCGTCGATGTACGCTGTGATCCAGACGGGCGGCAGGCAGCACCGGGTCGAGATCGGCGAGGTCGTCCGCGTCGACCGGCTCGAGGCGGAAGCCGGCGCTACGGTGTCCTTCGACCGGGTCCTCGCGATCGGCGACGGCGACGCCTTGAAGGTCGGGTCTCCGACCGTCTCCGGCGCCACGGTCTCGGGAACGGTCGTCGAGCAAGGCCGCGGCAAGAAGGTCCTGATCTACCGCTACCGCCCGCGCAAGAATGCCAGCCGGCGGCGCGGCGGCCATCGCCAGGACTACACCGCCGTGAAGATCGACGCGATCAAGGGCTGACGGGGAGGACGCCATGGCACACAAGAAAGCAGGTGGAAGCTCCCGCAACGGCCGCGACAGCAACTCCCAGCGCCTGGGCGTGAAGCTCTTCGACGGCCAGGTCGTCACCGGCGGATCGATCATCGTGCGGCAGCGCGGGACGCCCATCAAGCCGGGCCGCAACGTCGGCCGCGGCAAGGACGACACCCTCTTCGCGATGACCGCGGGGCGGGTCCGGTTCCAGGACCGGGGGCGCATGGGCCGGTTCGTCAGCATCGTTCCGGTCGAGTAGGCCTGCCCGGCCGGTAGCACCGGCTCGCCCATGTTCGTCGACGAAGCCCGCATCAGCGTCACCGGGGGCGATGGCGGAAACGGCTGCGCGTCGTTCCGGCGCGAGAAGTTCGTGCCGAAGGGCGGCCCGGACGGAGGCGACGGCGGGGGCGGAGGCTCGGTTCTCCTCGCCGCCGACCCGGAGCTGAACACCCTCCTCCCGTTCCGGTACAGGACGATCTTCAAGGCGGAGCGCGGACGGCACGGCGAGGGCGCGCTGCGCACGGGACGGTCGGGACACGACCTCGAGATCAAGGTCCCGGTCGGAACGCTCGTGTTCGACGCCGAGGGCGACGCGCTCCTCGCCGACCTTGCCCATGCCCAGGACCGGGTGGTCGTCGCGCGCGGCGGGCGCGGCGGGCGCGGCAACGCGCGGTTCGCCACGTCCACCAATCGCGCGCCGCGACGGAGCGACCCCGGCACCGAGGGCGAGCACAGATCGCTGCGGCTCGAGCTGAAGCTCCTCGCCGACGTCGGCCTCGTCGGGTTTCCGAACGCCGGTAAGTCGACGCTCCTCTCGCGCATCTCGGCGGCGCGCCCGAAGATCGCCGACTATCCGTTCACGACGTTAGCACCGCTGCTGGGCGTCGCCCGGGTCGGCGAGGACCGGACCCTCGTCGTGGCCGACATCCCCGGCCTCATCGAAGGGGCGCACGAGGGCGCCGGGCTGGGCGACCGGTTCCTCCGCCACATCGAGCGCTGCCGCGTGCTCCTGCACCTCGTCGACCCCGCCGGGCCGGGGCGGAGCTTCGCGGAGAGCGTGGCGGCGATCGACCGCGAGCTGGCGCTGTTCGCGCCAGCGCTCGCGGCCAAGCCGCAGATCCTCGTGCTGACCAAGAAGGACGTGCTCCAGGATCCCGCCGTGCTGACGCGCGCGAAAGCGGCAGCCCGGCGCCTGGCCCGGCCGCTCGTCGCGATCTCCGCCGTCACCGGCGACGGCCTCGACGAGCTGCTGCGCGCCGCCGACGCCGAGGTCCGGCGCCTCGACGTCCGAGACCCGGGAGTCCGCGCGTGAGCGCCGTCGGCGTCCTCGGCGGAACGTTCGACCCGGTTCACCGCGGCCACCTGGCGCTCGCCGCAGGCGTCCGGGAGGCCCTCGGGCTCGCGCAGGTGCTCCTGGTGCCCTGTGCGACGCCCCCGCACAAGCCGGGGCGCGCGGTGACCGCGGCGTACCATCGCCTCGAGATGCTCTATCTCGGCTGCGAGGGCCGGGAGCGCCTTTCGGTCGGCACCCAGGAGCTCGCGCGTGGCGGCGTGAGCTACACGATCGACACGCTGCGCGAGCTGCGCGCCGGAGGAGCCGACCCGGTGTTCGTCGTGGGCTCCGACTCGCTCGCGGAGATGGGCGCCTGGCGGGAGCACGACGCCCTGCTCGCGGAGTTCGACTTCGCCTCGGTCGAGCGGCCCGAGGACGGCGGAAAGCCGCTCCCCGCGGGGATTTGCGAGGCGGTGCGGCGGCGGCTCGTCGCGTGGCCGTCCGGCCGCCCGGTCGACCGTCTCGGCAGGGGAGGGAGGATCGTGCGCCTCCCGCTCGGGGCGCTCCCGGTCTCCTCCAGCCTGATCCGGGCGCGGGCCGCGTAGCACCGTCCGATCGACGATCTTGTTGCCGCACGGGTCGCCCGGTATATTCAAAGACACCGGCTGTACCGGTGAGGAGGCGTTCCCGCTGAGAGCAGTCCTCGAGCACATCGTCGACGCCGCCGTCGACAAGAAGGCCGAGGAGATTCTCGTACTCGACCTTCACGGCCTCTGCGATTTCACCGACTACTTCGTCATTTGCCACGGGGCGACGTCCCGGCAGGCCCTGGCGATCGCCGATGCGATCGAGGAGCGCCTCCGCGAGAAGGACGGACGAAAGCCCAAGGGTGTTGAGGGCCGGCGGGTGGGCGACTGGATCCTGATGGACTTCATCGACGTGGTGGTGCACGTCTTCCTGGCCGATCGCCGGTCGTTCTACGGGCTCGAGCGGCTCTGGGGCGATGCGCCGCGAGTCGCGCTGCCGGGAACGATGAGCGAGAGGCCCCGCGTGGCGCGGCGCCGGCCAGGCGCCTCGCGCTGATCCCGGCGGAGCACTCCCCCGTGTCATGACCGGGTTCACCACCTCGGACCCGACGTTCACCGAAACTCTGCGCACCGCGGAGCGCGCGGCGCGCTCGTCGTCGAGCGTGCTCGTGCTCGGCGAGACCGGCACCGGCAAGAACCGGCTCGCGCGATATGTCCACGAGCGCAGCGACCGCGCTGCGGGGCCCTTCGTCGAGATCGCCTGCGCGAATCTCCCGCCGGAGCTCGTCGAGGCCGAGCTGTTCGGCCACGAGGAGGGCGCCTTCACGGACGCGAAGTCCGCGCGCGCCGGCAAGCTCGAGGCCGCCCAGCACGGCACGCTCTTCCTCGACGAGATCCAGGAGCTCGATCCGGCGGCGCAATCGAAGCTCCTCCGCGCGATCGAGGAGCGGCGGTTCGAGCGCCTCGGCGGACATGAGACGATCGCGGTCGACGCCCGGATCGTCGCCTCGCTGCGCGAGCCGCCCGCCGAGCTGGTCGCGACGGGCCGCCTGCGTGCGGATCTCCTCTACCGGCTGGACGTCATCCGCGTCGAGATCCCGCCCCTGCGCGCTCGCCGGGCGGACATCCGAGCGCTCGCGGACCGGTTCCTCGAGGAGGCGGTGACGGCGCATGCCCTTCCGGGGCGCCGGTTCGCGGGTGAGTGCGTCCCCCGACTCGAAGCGTACGCGTGGCCCGGAAACGTCCGCGAGCTGCGGCATGCGGTCGAGCGCGCCGCGATCCTCGCGACGGGCCCCGAGATCGTCCCGGAGGACCTCCCCGAGTCCCTGTCCGTCTCCGCGCCCGGGATGCTCCGGGATGCCGCGTCCGCGGGGGCGACGCTCGCGGAGGTCGAGCGCGCGTACATCCGCGAGGTCCTCCGGCGCACGCGCGGCAACAAGTCCGCCGCGGCCCGCATCCTCGGCATCCATCGCAAGACGCTGCACGAGAAGCTGCGCGGCTTCCCGGTCGACGAGACGTGAGGGTCGGCGTCCTGTCGGTCGGAAAGCCGGAGCGCGCGCGATTCGGCCCGCTGTTCGACGACTATGCGGAGCGGCTCGTCCGGCTCGGCGTGACGTTCGATGCGCGCTTCGTCGCCGAGGTGAAGGCCGGGGGACGATACTCCGAGGACCACGTCCGGGAGCGCGAGGCGAAAGCGCTAGACTCCGCGCTCCCCGAGCGGGGCGTGGTCGTTTCGCTCTCCCCGGAGGGACGGACGCTCGATTCGATTGCGTTCGCGCGCAAGCTCGACGGCTGGTGGCGCTCGCGCGTGACGTTCGTCGTCGGCGGTCCGCTCGGCCTCGATCCCGGCTTCATGGCTCGCTCGGACCTGGTTCTCTCGCTGTCCGCGATGACGCTACCCCACGAGCTCGCCCGAGTGCTCCTGATCGAGCAGGTCTACCGCGCGGCGACGATCCTGCGCGGCGTGCCGTACCACAAATGACCACCATGACGCGCGGAGCGCGGTTGACGCCCTTGCGGCGTTGCTCTAACCTCATTACGGTCTCATTCGTTCGGACCGCGGACCGGCGATGAAGCTGCGCACCTTCCTCTACATCCTCGTCGCGATGGGCGTCACCTACGCGATCATCACGCTGTTCGTCGCGAACCGGGACGTCCTCGTCCGCAGGGAGTTCCACTTCTGGGGCGGCCTCGATCTGCCGGTGGGCCTCACCCTCGTCCTGTTCCTCGCGGCGGGCGTCGTGATCACATTGCTCGCGGGTCTGACGGGCGAGGCGTCGCGGATGCTGGACGGCTGGCGGCGCCAGAAGGCGAGCCGGACGTCGGAGCAGATCGAGGAGGACTACGGGCGTGGCCTCTCGTCCGTGCTGGAGGGTCGAGACGACGAGGCGCTGGCGCACTTCCGGGCGGTCCTCGAGCGCGACAGCCGGCACTTCAACACGCTGCTGAAGCTCGGCGAGGTCCTGCGAGGGCTCGGTCGGTTCGACGAGGGGATCGAGTACCACCGCAAGGCCCACCATCTGAAGGAGGACGACGCGAGACCCTTGTATGCCCTGGTGGACGACTACGAGGCGAAGGGCGACCTCGAGCGCGCCCGCACGGTCCTCGGGCGGATCATCGCGCTCAAGAAGCAGTCCCTCTCGGCGTGGCGGAAGCTCCGCTGGCTTCACATGAAGGGACAGAACTGGACCGAGGCGCTCGAGGCGCACCAGCAGGTCGAGAAGCTGCGCGACGGCAAGGATCTCCGCGACGCGTCCGATGCGCGCGTCGGCCACGGGATCCGCTTCGAGATCGGGTCGGCCCTGCTCGCGGACGGCAAGTCGAAGGAGGCCGCCGCGATGTTCCGGAAGCTCATCAAGGACGTGCCGCCGTTCATCCCGGCCCACGTGCGGCTCGGAGAAGCTCTGCGCGCCCAAGGGCTCGCGAACGAGGCGGTCGAGTGCTGGTTCCAGGGATTCGAGATGACCGGCTCGCCGATCCTTCTCACCGTCCTCGAGGACCATTTCCTCGCCCAGGAGCAGCCGCTGGCCGCGATCGAGGCGCTCAAGCGGTGCGTCGCCCGGGCGCGCAAGGACACGCTCCCGCGCTTCTACCTCGGGAAGCTGTTCTTCCGCCTCGAGATGCTCGACGACGCGATGGCCGTCCTCCAGGGGCTCGAGGGCCGCGCGTCGTACGCTCCCACGCTCCACTATCTCCTCGGGCGGATTCACGAGCGCCGAAGGAACTTCCGCGAGGCCGCCTCGGAGTACCGGAAAGTCGTCAAGGAGATGGAGCTCGTCGCGCTCGAGTACCGCTGCCGCGCGTGCCGCCAGACGCGGGCCGACTGGGCGCCGCGGTGCGAGCATTGCGGCGAGTGGAACTCGATCGAGGTGGATTTCCGCGAGGAGATCTCCCTCGACGAGCTCGGCCTGTCGCCCGCCCCCGTGTACACGTCCCGGTCCTGAAACCCGCGTCCCGCCTCCCGACGAGGATCCCCGGTGAGCTCCGTGTGGAGCGCCCTTTCTCACGCGGCCCGGCGCGGGATGCGCCAGGCGGCCTTTCTCCTGCTCCCGGCCCGCTGTTTCGGATGCGGCCGGCCGCTCCCCGCATCGCAGCGCGCGGGCGCCTGCCTGGCGTGCTGGTCGGCGATCGTCCCGCTCGATCGGGCGGCACTCGTCGGGGGAGCGCTCCCGCTCGACGGCCTGGTGGCCGCAGTCGCCTACGACGGCTTCGCGCGTACGGCGCTCCTGCGGGTGAAGCGGCACGGAAGGCGGGACGTTCTGCCGCCGCTCCTGGAGCAGCTGACGGCGGCGGTCCGCGGCGCGGGTCTTCGCGGCGTGGACGCGGTCGTCGCCGTCCCCTCCCCGCCGCTCCGGCAATTCCGGCGCGGCTGCGATCCCGCCGGGTCGTTCGCGACCGCGGCCGCGCGTGTTCTCGGCGTGAGCCGGCGCCGCGACCTGCTGGGCCTCGCGCGCGGTCCGAGGATCCCGGTGAAGTCCCTGTCCGCCCGCGGGCGACGGCTCGCGGCGTCCCGAGCTTTCCGGCCGGTCGGCAACGCCGCCGGTCTGAGCGTCCTGCTCGTCGATGACGTGCTGACGACCGGAGCCACCGCGACCGCGTGCGCCGCCGCCCTGAGACGCTGCGGTGCGCGCGAGGTCCGGGTGGCGGTCTGGGGCCGGACTCCCGCGCCCCGTCTTTGACCGGATTCCGAGCGGACCCTTATAATCGGGGTTTGTCGTTCTGGGATTCGGGGAAGGAGCGAGGATGAATCGGCACAATCTTTCGTGGATCGCCGTGCTCCTGGCGGCGCTCGCCGGCGCGGCCATGGCGGCCGCCACGTCTCCGACGGCGTCCACGCCCGCGTCCCCGGTGAAGGCGTCGCTCGAGCTCAACCAGCAGTTCTACTATGTCGGCGATCCGATGCAGGTCCGGATCACGATCACGAACACCGGCGACGCGGAGGTCGCGAATCCGATCAAGGGCGGACTGATCCCCCCGTTCCAGGTGCTCGACGCGGACGGCAAGCCGCTCAAGTCGCAATCGGGAGCCGGCTCGACGGAGCCTCAGCGCCCCTCGAAGCTCTCCGGCAAGTCCGGCTACTTCGCCATCGTCGATCTCTCGCAGCCCTATCCCGCGCTCAAATCGCGTGGTGTGTTCACCCTTCGATGGAAGTCCGATACGCTCACGGCGGACGACATCGTCGTCCACATCATCCCGAAATTCGACCCGGCGAAGGAGTACACCGCCCGTTTCGAGACCGAGGAAGGCGCCTTCGTCGTCGACCTGATGAAGAAGACCGCTCCGATCGCGGTGAAGGCGTTCGTGGACATGGCGAACGCCGGGTTCTACGACGGGCTGAAGATCCACGAGGTCCGGGCGGACCAGCTCGTCGTCGGGGGCGATCCGACGGGGACCGGAGGCGGTCAGGGCCCGATCCGATATCCGGCCGAGCTTTCCGCGATTCCGGTCGTCGCCGGTACGGTCGTCATGAAGCCGGCCGGGCTCGCCCCGCCCGCCAACGCTTCGCAGTTCGCGATCTCGTTGAAGCCTGAGCCGCGCTGGACGGGTCAGTTCACCGTGCTTGGCCAGGTCGTCGAGGGCCTGGATGTGGTCAAGCGAATCTCGAACCTGGCGAGCACCGACAAGCCGAACTACCGCCCGGTGACGGACATTCACACCAAGCACATCGTGATCGTTGAAAAAGCTGGTGCTTCGGCCACTTCCACTTCGGGCTCGTGACGGCCGGAATTCGTACTCTTCAACGACCGGCAGTGGCCTCCGTCAACACCACACTTGACGTTATTCGTCGAAATTTCAACTCATTTCGGGCTCCGACGGGGTCGTAGGTCCAAGAGGATTCGACTGGTCCACCTCTTGAATGACGTCGTTCCTTGACCGTTTCGGGGTCTCAGCGTATAGAAAGGGCGGCGCGATCGTTCGAATGGCGGGTCGGGACTGACGCTTCAAGAAACGCCGACCGCGGCGCCGCCTGCAAGGGGGGGCCGGCGTCGGGGAATGAGATTCGTGATTCGTCTCGAATGGTCGAATAGCCTTGACGATTGATGCTTTGGCCGTATAGATAGCGAACTTTGCGATAACTTTTTGGCACACAACTTTCAGGAGTACCCGGAGCGGGGAGGTCAAGGAAAATGACGAGATTCAATCGGTTCGGCATGATCGCTGTGCTCGCGGCTGCTGCTCTGGCGCTTCCGGCGTTCGCCGGCAACGTCACGGTCGGCCGCTTCTACACTGAGCTCGCCAAGGCGAAGCATCTCGGTGCCGTCGACGCCACGTCGGCCGAAGCGAATCTCCGCGCCGCGGGGTTCCATCTGCCGTCGATCAACCTGGACAAGACGCTGACCGAGGCGGACGTCGCCGCGATCTCGACGTCTCTCGGCGTGTCGGTTTCGACCTCGCGGCCGACCTCGGTCGTGAACGAGTCGCAGATGAATCAGTTCATCGGCAACTTCGGCGTGTCGAGCAACTTCAAGCTGGACCCGACCACCCCCGGCCTCAACCCTGACAGCTCGGGCGGCGACCCCGGGAACAGCGGCAACGGCAAGGGCAACAAGAAGGGCCACAACAAGTCGACGTCGGAGCCCATCTAACTCTCAGCGTGACGCTCACTTTGTCCGGTGGCGTGGAGGTCAGACTCATGAAGAGGCTCAATCGGATCGGCGCGATCGCGGCTTTCGCGGTGGCTCTGATTGCGGCACCGGCGTTCGCCGGCAACGTCACCGTCGGCCGCTTCTACACCGAGCTGGCCAAGGCCAAGCATCTCGGTGCCGTTGACGCCACGTCGGCCGAAGCGAATCTCCGCGCCGCGGGGTACCGCCTTCCGTCGATCGCGCTCGACAAGACCTTGACCGAGGGTGACGTCGCGGCGATCTCGACGTCTCTCGGGGTTTCCGTCTCGACATCGCGGCCGGGCTCTCCGGTCAGCGAGTCGCAGATGAGCCAGTTCGTCGGGAGCTACGGCACGCAGTTCGCTGTTCCGAAGAATCTCCAGCTGAACCCGGGCACCCCGAACAACGGCCTCAACCCTGACAGCCACGGCGGCGACCCCGGGAACAGCGGCAACGGGAAGGGCAACAAGAAGGGGCACAATAAGTCCACTTCAGAGCCCATCTAGTACACTCTCCACTCCGTTAGTGAAAAACGCCATCGCTCATGCGATGGCGTTTTTTTTTGCGAGGCAGCGTTGTCGCAGTCCGTGCCAGGACAAACCGCGGATCGCCCGTCGTGGATGATCCTCCCCCTCTTCTTCGGGTCGGGCGCCGTCGGCCTCGTCTACCAGATCGTCTGGCTTCGCGAGCTCACGCTGGTGTTCGGCGCGACCGCGTACGCCTCGAGCGCCGTCCTGGCGACGTTCATGGGGGGGCTCGCCCTCGGCTCGCTGTGGGCGGCCAGGCGAGCGGATGCCTGGGGCCTGGCCCCGCTTCGCGCGTACGGCGCGCTCGAGCTCGGCATCGCGGGCTACGCCTCGCTCA
>DATKHQ010000024.1:0-7895 GCA_035510175.1 Candidatus Sulfotelmatobacter sp.
TCTGCGTTTCGCGCGCCTCGACGAATCGCCCGTCGGGTACCAGGCGCCGGATGCGCTCCGTCTCGCCCCGGTCCGAGATGCTCAGCGCAGCGATGCAGACGACGCCGGCGGCTTCGAGCAGCTTCGCGACCTCGCCGACGCGTCTGACCCGCTCCTTGCGGTCGGCGGGCGAAGGCGTCAGGTCGGAGCAGAGGCCTGCGGCGACCGTCTCGTCGTCGAGCACGCACGCGCTCCGTCCCCTGTCCGCGAGGGCGCGCTGAAGCTCCGCCGCCGCTTTCAGCTTGTCGGGCCCCGGCGCACCCGTCAGCCAGAGCACCCCGCCCCGGGCGTGGCCGTTCCGCCCGACCGCGCCGATGCGCGCGGCCGGGCGCCGGGCGGCCTGGACGATGCCCAGGCCGACGACGTCGCAGCCGTCCACGATGACGAAGCGGCCCGTCGAGGCGACCTCGTCGAACGCGTCGAACGCGATCGGCTTTCGCGCGCGGAAGACCATCTCGGCGATCTCGTGCTGGCGCACGACCGTGCCGCCGATCGCGGCGACGAGCGTCGCCGGGTCGATGACGGTGTCGATGGCCTCGACCTCGCAGTCGGCCTCCGCGGTGGCGAGCTTCAGCTTGTACCGCTTGCCGGCGGCGAGCGGCCGCCGGGCAAGCCAGAACACGCGCGCCTCGATGCACGTTCCCTCGCGGGGCGGAGAGCCCACCCGCGCGGCGATGGCGCCCCGCTCCACGAACACGGGCTCCCCCAGCGTGATTCCGATGCTCTCCCCTTCGGCGGCCTCGGCCGTGTCGGCGCCCCAGCGCTCGATGCTGCGGACGGTGCTCGTTTTCCGCGACGGCCAGAATTCCAGGCGATCGCCGACCCTCAGCGTGCCGCTTTCCACGCGGCCGACCAGGATCCGCCGCCCGTCGAAGCGGTACAGGTCCTGGATCGGGAAGCGGAGCGGTCGGTTCGGCGCGGGTCGCACGGTCTCGAACCCGTCGAGGGCGTCGAGCACGGTCGGCCCCTCGTGCCACCGCATGTGGGGGCTCGGCGTCGCGATGTTGTCGCCGTGGCGCGCCGCGATCGGTACGAAGGCGCACGGTGTGATCCCGACCGTCCCGAGCCATGTGCGGAGCTCCGCTTCGATTCGCCGGAAACGGTGTTCGTCGTAGCCGACGAGATCCATCTTGTTGACCAGGACCGCGACCTGCCGGATGCCTAGCAGCCCGAGCAGGCAGCCGTGCCGGCGAGAGTCGTCCCTCACCCCCTCCGCGGCGTCGACGAGCAAGAGCGCAGTGGTGGCGCCCGAAGCACCCGTCATCAGGTTCTTCAGGAACTCCTTGTGGCCGGGGGCGTCGATCAGGACGTACTGGCGCCGCTCGGTGCGGAACCAAATCTGCGCCGTGTCGATCGTGATGTTCTGGTCGCGCTCCGACTGGAGCGCGTCCATCAGGTTCGCCCACTCGAACGGCGTGCCGCGGCGCTCCGCTGCCTTCTTGAGCTGCTCGAGCTTTCCGTCAGGGAGCGACCCCGTGTCGTGGAGGAGCCGGCCGACGAAGGTCGACTTCCCGTGATCGACGTGCCCGACGATGACAACCTTCATCTGGGCCTTGGATACGGCGCTCGATGGGTCTCTCATCGGCTCACATGTACCCGTCGCGCCGCAGCGCCTCGAAGGCGCCCTCGGCCTCGCCGTCCTGCGCGCGGCCGGTGCGCTCGGAGATCTTCGTGTGGCGAAGCTCCTCGACGATCTCCCTCACGCTTCGCGCTTGCGAGGGGACCGGAAATGTGCACGGATGACACCCGAGGCTGCGGTAGCGCATCCCATTCCCGTCTGCGAAGTAGAGCGGGATGACCGGAATCGACTCGCGCTCGATGTACTCCCAGACGTCGAGCTCGGTCCAGTGGAGCAAGGGGTGCACGCGGATGTGGGTCCCGCTCTCGAGCTCGGTCTTGAACTGGTCCCACATCTCCGGCGGCTGGTCGGAGACGTTCCATTCCATCTGCTTGTTGCGCGGGCTGAAGTAGCGCTCCTTCGCACGGGTGCCATCCTCGTCGCGACGGACGCCGACGATGACGCCCGTGTACCCTTGCTCCTCGAGCACGGCCTGAAGGGCGTCCCTCTTGAGGCGGCCGCAGCATTCCACGCGCGTCGCCCGTCCGTCGGGGTACGTGAGCCGGTCCCGGAGCGCGGCCTCGTTCTTCCCGACGACGAGCTTCAGGTTCCACTCGCGGCACAACTGGTCGCGGTACTCGATCATGCTCGGGATCTTGTAGCTCGTATCGACGTGGACGAGCGGGAACGGGACGTGACCGAGGAACGCCTTCCGCGCAAGCCACAGGAGCACGGTCGAGTCCTTCCCGATGCTCCAGAGCATGGCCAGGCGCTCCAGCTTGCTGTAAGCCTCGCGCAGGACATAGATCGATTCGTTCTCGAGCGCCGCGAGCGTGTCCATCAGTGCACCCAGACCGAGCGGGCGCACCAGTCGCCGAACCGCTCGCCGACGGCGCGTTCGGCCGCGTAGCGCGCCAGGAGGGGCCGGAGCGTCTCGACGATGTCGGTGTCCCTCACGTCGTCCTGGTAGAGGCGGTTCAGGCGCGTGCCCGCGTCGTTGCCGCCGAGCCAAATCTCGTAGAGGCCCAGCGAGCGGCCGACGAACCCGATCTCGGCGGTGTACGGCCGCGCGCATCCGTTCGGGCAGCCCGTCATCCGGATCAAGATCTCCTGGCCGGGAACACCGAGCTCGCGGAGAGCGTCCTCGATGCGCCGCACGAGCGTCGGCAGGAAGCGCTCCGACTCCGCCACCGCGAGGCCGCACGTCGGAAGGGCCGGGCACGCCATCGAGCCCCTTTGGATCTCCGTCCCCTGCCGGCCGATCTCGATCCCGTGCGCCGCGAAGCACTCGCCGATGCGGTCCTTGAGCGCGGGCTCGATCCCCGCCAGGACCACGTTTTGCCCGGGGGTCAGCCGGATCTCGGGCCGATACCGCGCGACGACCTCGCGGAGCGCGGTCTTCAGCCGGGCCCCGTCCACGTCCCGGATGCGTCCCGTCTCGACGAAAAGACCGAGGAACCAGCGGCCGTCGGTCTGCACGTGCCAATCCAGAGGGTCGCCCGTCGCCGTGAAGGCGAACGGCGGCGCCGGCGTCAGCGGGAAGCCGATCCGCTGCTCCAGCTCGGAGCGGAACCAGACCGGCCCGTGGTCCGCGAGGACGTACTTGAGGCGAGCGTGCTTGCGGTTGGCGCGATCGCCGAAGTCGCGATGCATCTCGATCATCCCTTTCGCGACCTCGACGACGCGCTCGCGCGGCAGGAATCCGATCGCGTCGGCCAGGCGCGGAAACGTCGCCGCGTTCGCGTGGCTCCGGCCCATCCCGCCTCCGGCGGTCAGGACGTACCCGGACAGGGCGCCCGACCGGTTCGCGATCGCGATGAACCCGCAGCAGTTGGTGAGGACGTCCGTGTCGTTGCGCGGCGGAATCGCGAAGGCCAGCTTGAACTTCCGCGGGAGATAGGTCGTCCCGTAGAGCGGATCGACGGGAGGCGAATCGGAATCGACGTTCAACTTCAGCGGCACGCCCTCGACCCAGATCGAGTGGTAGGCCGTCGTTCTCGGAGCCACGGCGTCGGCGACCGCGCGCGCGTCGGCGCGCACCTCGATCCCGAGCGCGTCCTGCGGTGGCGCCGCCGGCGACATCACGTTGCGGCAGACGTCCCCGCAGGCGGCGAGGGTCGTCAGCAGCGCCTGATCGATGGACTTGACTAGCGTCCCGAGCCCGTTCTTGACGACGCCGTGGAACTGCAGCCCCTGGCGGGAGGTCACCCGGAGCGTCGCGTTCCCGTAGCGCGTCGCCAGATCGTCGCACGCCAGGTACTGGTCGGGCGTGAGCACGCCGCCGGGGATGCGGCAGCGCACCATGAACATGAACTCCTTGGCGAACTTGCGGCGGTCGCGGTCGTCCTGCTGATAGATCCCGTGGAATTTGAGGAAGTACGTGTCGTCGGCAGAGAACCGATCGAGGCCGGGGTCGCTCAAGGTCGAGGCGATCGTTCCCGCCAGGGTGGGATCCGCTTCCTTGAGATCTTCGCTCTTCGAGGGCTTCGGTGGATTCGCCGTCTGGTGCATCATCGAAAGTCTCCCGCCCGCCGCTCAGGATGGAGTCCGCACTCCCTTCCTTCCGGCGATTCCCACCACCACCGGCCGGCGCGCACGTCCTCGCCGGGGCGCACCGCGCGCGTGCAGGGGGCGCACCCGATCGAGGGGAAGCCTCGGTCGTGGAGGGCGTTGTAAGGAAGATCGTGGGCCCGGATGTACTCCCACACCCGCGCTTCGGTCCAGTCCACGATCGGATTGAGCTTGAGGAGCCCGAACGCCTCGTCCCATTCGAGCCGGCCGACCGTCGTCCGCGTGACCGACTGCTCGCGCCGCAATCCCGTGATCCAGAGCTGGAGGCCGTCGAGCGCCCTCCGCAGCGGCGCGATCTTGCGGATCCCGCAGCACTCGATCCGATCGGCGACGCTCGCGCGGAACGAGAACGGGCCTTTCTCGCGCAGGAGACGCTCGACGCTTTCGCGATCCGGGAAGTGCGTCTCGATCGAGCACCCGTACCGCCCGCGGACGCGGCGTATGACCTCGTGCGTCTCCTCGTGAAGCCGGCCGGTGTCGAGCGTGAAGATCCGCGCGTCGGGGCGAGCCTCGAGGAGCATGTCGATGAGCACCACGTCTTCCGCCCCGAAGCTCGAGGCGAGCGCCGTGTGCGGATGGTAGCTGTCGAGGGCCCACCGGATGGCCTCGTCTGCCGGCATCGCCTCGACGTTGTCGATGACGAGGCGGAGGTCGTCGAGCGCCCTACGCATGCGCGCTCGCCTCCTCGGCCGCGCTGCGATGCTCGGGCTCGGCCCGCAGCAGATCGCCCAGCGCCACCGTGCGGCCCACCACGGCCAGAACCGGCCCGTTCGCGGGCGAGCCGCCAAGCATCCCCAACCGGTCGAGCGTGCCGCGCGAGACACGCTGCTCGGCGCGGGTCCCGCTCTCGATCACCGCGGCGGCGGTCGAGCCGGGCAGCCCCGCCTCCAGGAGCGCCCGCGCCACGCCGGGAAGCTCGGTCCCCGCCATGAAGATCACGATCGTGTCCGCGCCTTGCGCCAGATGCGAAAGCCTGGACCGCACGGCGGGGTCGGCCGCATCGTGCGCCGTGACGAACGCGACCGAGCCCGCGACCCCGCGGTGCGTGACCGGAATCCCCGCCGAAGCGGGGACGGCGATCCCCGACGAGACCCCGGAGACGATCTCGAACGAGACGCCGCGCTCGAGCAGAGCCAGCGCCTCCTCGCCGCCGCGGCCGAACACGAAGGGGTCGCCTCCCTTGAGCCGGACGACCGCGAGCCCCCGCGCGGCGTCTTGCGCCATCGCATCGACGATCGCCTCTTGCGGCATCGTGACCGCGCCGCGGCGCTTGCCCACCGGCACGAGCCGCGCGCCGGGGGTGCACAGCGTCAGGATCTCGTCCGAGACGAGCGCGTCGTGATAGACGACGTCCGCCTCGCCGAGACGACGCGCCGCCTTGATCGTGAGAAGGCCCGGATCGCCGGGTCCCGCACCCACCAGGCTGACCACGCCGCGCTCCAGCGGCTCGCAGGCGCGCAGCAGCCTCCCCAGACGGAACAGCGCCGGGGAGGTCGACGTGCCGCTCACGCCGCGAGCTCCGTCTTCCACGATTCCCAGTGGGCCATGAACGCGTCGAGGCGTCCGTCGAGTATCGACCCCAGGGCCTCGGGCGAGAGCAGGCGCCGGAGCGCCTCCACGCGCTTGTCCGGATCGTCCGGGAACCTCGCGGCCGCAAGCGCCCGTCCTACTCCCAGGAGCTCGAGCGCCGTGGCGATTCCCTCGCCGAGGTCCGCGGCGATCCGGTCCCGGAGGGCGACGGAGAGCAGGGGGAACTTCCCGTCGGTCGCCACGGTGATCGTCAGCGCGCCGCGCCGCAGCACGGCGGGGGCGTAGAAGCTGCAGAGATGATTGACGTCCACCACGTTGCAGGGAATGCCCCGCTCGCCCGCCGCTCTCGCGGCGTCCTGCTGGACCTGCCGGTCGTCCGTCGCCACCACCAAGAGACGCACGCCGTCGAGATCCGAGGGCGCGAACACCCCGTCGATCGACTCAACGATCGCGCCGCATTCCTGAAGCTCTTGTCGCTTGCGGTGCGCCGTGGCACCGCCTCCGACGACCAGGCATCGCGCTCCGCCGATCTTCAACCCGATCGGGTAAAGCGACGAATTGGCCGACCCCGGCGCTGATTCCGCCATGACTCAAGACCCCAAAAATGAAAACGGCCCAGCACGTCGGGTGCATGGGCCGCTTTCGTTCGCCGTCTGCTGTTCCGAATGAGCGTCTTACACGATGCCGCCTCCGGACGTGCGCATCAGGCAAAGGCCGCGGCCTTGCCCGCAACAACATGTGCAAGAGAAGTTCCGGGTCGTCCTATTTGGCATCGTCAAACAGTTACGCTGAGCCCGTGGGACCGTCAAGGGCAACATGAGCGGCGCAGGGTATGTAAAACGATTATTAACATTGTGTGACATATCGCGTCACCGCTCCGGCGTGACCAGACCGGCACGGATCGCGAAATGAACCAGGCCCGCCACATCGTGGATGTCGAGGCGCTCCATGAGCCGCGCCCTGTGCGTTTCGATTGTCTTCACGCTGACGTCGAGGACGCCTGCGATCTGCTTCATGGAGCGCCCCTCGGCGATCATCTGCAAGATCTCGCGCTGACGCTGGGTCAGGCCCTCGATCGGATCCGCTTCGTCGGCTCCTTCGCGCAGGAATCCCTGAACCACGTGCCGCGAGACCTTCGGGGTCAGGTAGGTCTCCCCCGCCATCACCGCCTTGACGGCCAGCGGGAGCTCGGTCACGGCGGCGCCCTTGAGCAGGTAGCCCGCGACGCCGGCGCGGAACGCCTGGCGCACGTGAATCCGGTCCTCGTGCATCGAGAGGATGACGATCTTCGTGTTCGGGGAGACCCGGGCCGCCTGCCGTGCCACCTCGACGCCGTTCAGTCCGGGCATGCCGATGTCGAGCAAGGCCAGGTCGGGGCGGTGACGGGTGATCAGGTCGAGCGCCTCGATACCGTCGCCGGATTCCGCGACCACCTGGACGTGCTCGATCGTCTCCAGCAGCGCGCGAATCCCCGCCCGCACCAGCGTGTGATCGTCGGCGAGCAGAGCGCGGATTCGCTTCACGCGGCCTCCACGACCGGGAGATGCACGCGAACGCGGGTGCCCGCCCCGGGAGCCGAGTCGATCTCGATCTCCCCGCTCAGCATGCCGACGCGCTCCTTCATGCCGAGCAGCCCGAGCGACTTCCCGGTCGCCGCTCGCTCCATCGTATCGCCCACGTCAAACCCCCGGCCGTCATCCTCGACATAGAGATCCAGTCGGGAGCCGTCGCGCCGGACGATGACGTCGACGCTGCGGGCGCCGGAGTGCCGGACGGCGTTCGTGACCGCCTCCTGCACGACGCGGAACGCCGTGATGGGCACTTCGGCCGGCAGCGGCCCGATCTCCTGGTCACCCAGGATCCGAATCCGGATGCCCGTGCGCTCGGACACGCTCTCCAGGTATCCCGCCAGCGCGGGCACGAGTCCGAGCTCGTCGATCAACGGCGGTCTCAGGTCGAGCGACATGTCGCGAACGCGCTGGACCAGGCGATCGACGAGGTCGACGGTATCCGAAATCTTGCGGGCGATTCTCTCCTCGTCGTCCTGCGCGGAGAGCAGCTGCAGGTTGATGATGACCGCGGTGAGCGACGGCCCCATCTCGTCGTGCAGCTCGCGCGCGATCCGCTGGCGCTCGTCTTCCTTGGCCGCCTCGAGACCCGCGGTCAGGTGCCGCAGCCGCTGGTAGGCGTCGTCGAG
>DATKHQ010000025.1:0-3875 GCA_035510175.1 Candidatus Sulfotelmatobacter sp.
AGGGTGCTCCGCGCGTGGCGGCCGGCGCGCGCGCGGGCGGGGGACCGCTCGCTCGTCGCCGTCGGGGACGACGGGACGGACGAGGACCTGTTCGCGGCCCTGGGCCCGTCGGGCCTCCCCGTGCGGGTCGGGCCTCCTCGCGCGCGCACCGCGGCGCGGCGCCGGCTCCCGTCGGCCCGGGCCGTCGCCGAGTTCCTGTCGGTGCTCGCCGATCGGAGCGCGGCCGGGGACGCGGATGAGCGCTGACGCCGCGCGAGCGGGCGCCCCGTTCGTCTTCGCCGACTACGAGGGGCTGGTCGTCGCGACCGGCTGGGAAGCGCGGAACCTGCGCGAGCTTCTCGACGTGATCCGCCGCGCTCCGGCGGAGGTCATCCACCATCACCTGTTCCGGGCACCGCTCGGTCATCGGGCGGGTACCCTCGACTATCCGAACGATTTCGGCTCGTGGGCCGCGGACGCCCTCGGCGACCCGGCCCTCGCGGAGAAGCTGTCGAGCCTCGACCTGTTCCGCAGGGGGGACCTCGAGCTGACCCGCACCGCCGTCATCGACGTCCTCGAGGAGCATCTGGACGCCCTGGCGACGGTTCCCTGGTCCCGCCCCGGGTTCGAGTTTCACTTCGCCTCGGGGATCTTCTTCGCGCTTCCGGGTCTGCGCGAGGCGTGGACCCTCGGCGAGCTTCGCGACGGGGTCGCCGAGAGCCCGCTGAGCTCCCTCTACTACCACTTCCACGAGGCGAGGCTCCGCGGCGACGACGACGAGGACGATTTCTCGCGCTGGATCGAGGACGAGCTGCACGAGAGCGCCGTGGCCGACCGGCTGCGGCGGATCGACTTCTACCTCTTCGGTCTCGAGGAGCTGCGCGAGAGGATCGTCGCGGTGCTCGGCGCCGCGGCCGCGCCATGAGCGAAGACGCACCCGCGCTCGACGCGTACGCCGCGGTCGTCGGCCGCGGCCGGATCGACGTGCTCCGCCGGCTCGCCGCGCGCCTCCAGGGGCTGCGGGTCGTGATCGTCAACTCGACGCGCGTGGGGGGCGGGGTCGCGGAGATCCTCTCGCGGCACGTGCCGCTCCTCGGCGAGCTCGGCCTGCAGGCGCGCTGGGAGGTGATCGAGGGCGACGCCGATTTCTTTCTCGCCACGAAGAGGCTGCACAACGCGCTGCAGGGCCGACCCGTCGATCTCACCCCGTCGCAGCGCGAGTCCTACGTCGAGACCAACCGGCGCAACGCGGAGCGCCTGAGCCTCGAGGAAGCCGACGTCGTCGTCGTGCACGATCCACAGCCCGCCCCGCTGATCGGCTCCGTGGCGAAGCGCTGCCCCTGGATCTGGCGATGCCACATCGACGCCTCTCACCCGCACCGCCCGACGTGGCAATTCCTGCGCGACTGGGTCCGCCGCTACGACGCGAGCGTCTTCTCGCTCCCCGCGTTCACGCGCCGTCTCGAGCACCCCCAGTTCCTCATCGCGCCGTCGATCGACCCGCTCGCCGACAAGAACGGTGAGATGAGCCCGGGAGAGGTCGACCGCCGGCTGGAGGCGCTCAAGGTCGACCGCAGCGAGCCGCTCATCCTCCAGGTCTCGCGCTTCGACCGGTTCAAGAACCCCGTCGGCGTCGTGCGGGCCTTCCGGAGGGTGCGCCGGCGCGACCCCTGCCGCCTGGTGCTCGCCGGGGGCTCGGCCGACGACGACCCCGAGGGGGCGGAGGTCCTGCGCGAGGTCCTCGAGGAGGTCGACGGCGACCCGTCGATCGACGTCCTGGCGCTCCCGCCCGACCGGCACCGCGACATCAACGCGCTCCAGCGGGCGGCGACGATCGTCGTGCAGAACTCGACGCGCGAGGGTTTCGGCCTCACGGTCACCGAGGCGCTCTGGAAAGGGAAGCCCGTGGTCGCCGGGGCGGCGGGCGGGATCACGCTGCAGGTGCGGGACCGGATCACCGGGTTCCTCGTGCACTCCGAGGACGGGCTCGCGTTCCGGCTTCGCTACCTGCTCAATCGACCGGCGCTCATGGAGGGCATGGGGCGGGAGGGGCGCGAGCTCGTCCGGCATCGATTCCTGCTCACGCGCCACCTGCGCGAGGTCCTGACGCTCCTGCTCGTCGTCACGGGCCGGCTCGAGAAGGTCGCCGAGCGCTCGCCGAAATGACGAGGCTCCCCCGGACGGGGATCGCCGGCCGGGAGAGCCTCGCACGACGATGGGCGCCTCAGCACGGGCCCGGGCCCCCGCCGGGGCACCCACCGGTGAGCGTTTGCCTCAGCCGCGAGCCGCGCTCGCGTTGAGCGTCTTCAGAAACGACACCGCCTCGGCCGGCGGCGCCGACTTGTGGTCCACGAGGATCGACTTCGCGGTCGCTCCCTTGCCGTACGTCGCCGTGTTGGCCTCGCCGTCCGGCTTGAGCACCGACCCGTCGAGGGCGGCGCCCAGGAACGCGCCCTGGGAGCGCGACCACGAGAGGATCTCGGCGTGGAGCTGCGCGTCCGTGGCCGCCTTGAGCGTCCGGCCCACGGGCCCGGCCGTCGCGACCGCCTCCGCACCGAGCGTGACGTGGTCCTTCAACAGGTGGCTCATCCCGCCCTGGTTCATCACCAGGAGAACGAGATCGGTCTCCTGTCCGCCGAACTGCCAACCCACGCTCGCCCCGCCGAGCTTGAAGAAGGCCGGAGCGCCCATCATTCCGTCCTTGCCGCGGCAGGTGAACACGCCGGAGCCGCCCTCGCCGCCGACGATGAACGCGCCCTTCTTGACGTCGGGGAACACCCCGACGCACTCCGCCTTCTCGAGAGCATCCTTCGGGATACCGCGGTCCGGAGCCTCGAGAGCGGCCTTCAGCACCGCTTCGGCGCGCTGGAGCTTGACCTGCTCGCTCGCAGCCAGCGCCGCGGTCGCGGAGATCGCGATCGCCGCGGCCATGGTCGTGATGCGTGCTGCTCTCATGCTTGCCTCCTTTCGGTGATGGGACACCGGTGCAAGGTGCCCGTGGGATTGTGGGGCAATCACGGTGCCAGCGCGCGAAGTCGCGGAATTTGAACCCGTGCGGAAAATCCTGCCGGTGCATTCTTGCACTCTCGCAAGAGATGCGCGCCACGGTGGCGTGGCGAACTAGGGTATTCACTTGACACGGGCTCGAGACGCGCGGTACTTGAAGCCGACGGACGGCCGGCCGCGATGGGCTCGCGGGCGGCGGGGGAATCGAGACCAAGCCCGAGGAGGTGTCCGATGGTGCTACATCTGAAGGGAGCGGCACGCGCGGTGGCGCTCGCCGCGGTGCTCGCTGCGACGGGCTCGCGCAGCGTGGCGTCGATGTTCCTCAAGGTCGACGTGCCGACGCTGCGGTCGATGTCGGATTCCGTCGTGCAGGCGCGCGTCGTCGACGTCGTCAGCCGGTGGAGCGACGACGGCGCGATCGTCTTCACCTACGTCACCCTCGACGTCACGGGACGCCTGTACGGCTCGTCGGCGCCGCAGATCGTGGTGCGCGTGCCCGGCGGAACCGTCGGCGACTTCACGTCGGTGATGGAGGGCGCGCCGGTCTTCCACGAGGGGGACGAGATCGTCGCGTTCCTGGCGCGCTGGGACGACGGCGCTCCGATGGTCGCGGGATATGCCGAGGGGCTGTCGACGGTGGTGCGGGATCCCGCGGGGAACGCGATCCTCCGCGGCGGACTCGCCGACGGCATGCCGGTTTCCGAGCTCGCCAAGACGCTCGCGCGCGTGGGCCGGTAGGAGGAGACGATGAGCCGAAAGATCCGTCTTGCCGCGGCGGCCGCCGTCGCCGCGATCGCCGTGTCGACCGCGTTCGGCTACGCGCTGTTGAGCCCCGCGCGCCGCTGGTTCACGACGCCGAAGAACGTGCGGGTGGACAATCGCGGGATCAG
>DATKHQ010000026.1:0-5923 GCA_035510175.1 Candidatus Sulfotelmatobacter sp.
GACTCGTGCGAGCGCTACCTGCGCGCCGCGCGCCAGGTGCTCGAGGACGTCGCGGGATGCCAGGTTCTCGCGATGGACCTGCGCGACTTCGATCCGCCGCAAGCCGACATCGTCATCGTGAACGACGTCCTGCGCTACCTCCCGTTCTCGTCGCAGGACGCTCTGCTGCGGCGTCTCGCGCGTGCGATGCCCCCGGGCGGCCGGATCTTCGTCCGCGAGAAGGACGCGGGCGCGGGATGGCGGTTCCGGCTGTCGCGCCTCGCGGACACCTGCTCCGAGCTCGTTCCCGGACGGCCGCGTCACGGGAACCAGTACCGCCGCGCGGGGGACCTGCGCAACGCGCTCGCCGCCGCGGGATTCACGGTCGCCGACCGGGTCACCTACTTCAGCTCCCCCGCCTGGACGCTCCTCGAGGGCGTTCGCCGGCCGGCGGTCGCCTCGCGCGGATGAGAGCGCTCGTCGTCACCCGCCCGGGGGGTCCCGACGTGCTGGAGGTCCGCGACGTCCCTGAGCCCTCGCCGGGGCGGGACGAGGTGCTCGTGCGGGTGCGCGCGGCCGCGTTGAACCGCGCCGACCTCCTCCAGCGGGAAGGGCGGTATCCGGCACCCCCCGGCGCCCCCGCCGACATCCCCGGGCTCGAATTCGCGGGGGAGGTCGTCCTGTGCGGCCCCGACGTGTCGCTGTGGCAGCCCGGTGATCGCGTGATGGGAATCGTCGGAGGGGGCGGCCAGGCGGAGCGCGTTCGCATCCACGAGCGGCTGTGCCTCCGGGTCCCTCCGGGAATGCGCCTCGACGAGGCGGCCGCGGTCCCGGAGGCGTTCCTGACGGCCTTCGACGCGCTGTTCGCGCGGGGCAGGCTCGCCGCCGGGGAGAGCGTGCTCCTCCACGCCGCCGCGTCGGGCGTGGGCACGGCGGCGATCGCGATCGCATCTGCGGCCGGAGCGCGCGTCCTCGCGCTCTCGCGCTCCGCGGACAAGAGGCGGCGCCTCGAGGCGCTCGGTGCGCACCACGTGCTCGACCCGGCCGCGCCCGGGCTGGCGGAGTCGATCGCGGCGGCGTCGGGCGGCGGCGTCGATCTGGTCGTCGACTTCCTCGGGGCGTCGTCCTGGCCGCTGAACGTCGCGGTGCTGGCGCCGCTGGGCCGCCTGGTCCTCGTCGGCACCCTGGGCGGACGGACGGCGGAGGCGGACCTCGGCGCCCTGATGCGCAAGCGCCTGACCGTCGTCGGCACCGTGCTCCGCTCGCGTCCGCTCGAGGAGAAGATCGCGCTGGTCCAGGAGTTCTCGAGGACCCTGCTGCCGCTGCTCGCGACCGGCCGGCTCCGGCCGGTCGTCGACCGCGTGGTGCCGCTCGACGAGGCGGCCGCGGCGCACGCCGCGATGGAGCGGAACGAGAGCTTCGGCAAGATCGTCCTCGACCTCTCCTGAGGACCGGTCTACGATCCGCGCAAAGGAGCACACGTCATGAAACTCTCCATCCGGAAGGCTCTCGCAGCCGCGATCCCGGTCCTCGGCCTCCTCCCGGCGCTCGCGGCCGACACGTGGCAGATCGATCCGGCGCACTCGAGCGCGGGGTTTTCGGTCACTCACCTGATGATCTCGACGGTCCGCGGAGAGTTCGGCGCGATGACCGGCACGATCGTCTACGACGGCAAGGACGTCTCCTCGATCAAGGTCGACGCGACGATCGACGCCGCGAGCGTCACGACGCGAAACGACTCGCGCGACACCGACCTCCGCAGCGACCACTTCTTTGACGTGAAGAAGTTCCCAACCCTGACTTTCAAGTCGAAGAAGGTCGTCCCCGGACCGGCGGGGAGCTTCAAGCTGGTCGGCGACCTGACGATGCACGGCGTGACCAAGGAGGTCACGCTCGACGTCAAGGGCCCCTCGCAAGCGATCAAGGGCATGCGCGGCGAGACGCGCGTCGCCGCCTCGGCCACCGCGATTCTCAACCGGATGGACTACGGGATGAGTTTCGACGCGAAACTGGCCGACGGCGGTTTGGTCGTCAGCAACGACGTGGCGATCACGATCGACATCGAGGCGGTGCTCCCGCCGGCCGGCCCGCCGCCACCCAAGAAGTGACGCGGCCCGTCGCGCTGCGAGAAAGCAGAATGTCCCCGTTCTAGGAGTCCGGTCTTTCGCGGAAGAAGATCCAGAGCGCGGCCGGGAGCGCGGAGAAATCCGCGATCATCGACAGCAGGAACGCGCAGGCGGAGACGATCCCGAACTGGCGCATCGGCGGGAGCGGAGAGAGCGCCAGCGCCAGGAACCCGCCGGCGTTGATGAACGTCGCGAACACGATCGCGCGGCCGGAGACCAGGAGCGCGTGGCGGAGCGCCTGCTCGGTGGTGCCGTCCCGGCGCTTCTCCTGGAAGTGGTAGAAGAAGTGGATCTGGTCGTTCTCGGAGGCGCCGAGCACGGTCGAGGCGATCAGGATCGTCGCGACGTTGAGCGCGATGCCCGTGGTGCGCATCACGAGGAACATGACGAGGATGGCGAAGACGGACGGGATCATCGCCATCAGCCGCGCGACGCCGCTACGGAAGACGAGCAGGAATGCGACGAAGATCACGCCGGCGGTCAGCGCGAAGCTCTGCGTGAGCGTCGGCACGAGGTAGTGCGCGATCTTCGCCTGGAGGATCCCGACGCCGACGACCGACAGCGTGCACCCGGACAGCGCGGGCTCACGCCGCACCGTGTCCTGCCAGGCCCCCTCGAGGAACGCCTTCAGCCCGACGTACCCGTCGAGGCCCGCACGCGTGATCACGCGCACGCGGGCGCTCCCGAGGGTCTTCAGATCGACGTACCCGCGCAGCTCGGGCCGCTCGAGGAGAAGCTGCTCGAGGTCGGCCGCGAGCTTCGGCCAGGCTCCCGGATCCTCCGGCAGGGCATCTCCCTGCCCGCCGACGTACCGGATCCACTGGAGGAGCGTCGTCGGGCCCATCGCCGATCCGACCCGCGGATCCCGCTCGAGCGTGCGCGTGAACTCGTGGAGCCCGTGGAGGACCGCCGGGTCGAGCGCCTTGCCGCCGGGGATCCTCACCCACGCCTCGCTCACCGACAGCCCGCCCATCGTCGCCTCGAAGCGGCGCGTGTCGCGGTAGAGCGGCAGGTGGTGGTCGATGTAGTCCAGCGAGTCGGTCTCGAGGCGCATCGGCTCGATCGTTCCCGGGATCCCGACGAGCGCGCCGAGCCCGCAGAGCATCAGCAGGATCGAGCCGGGGACCAGAACGAACCGGAGCCGGTACGACGCCCCCGGGAGGCGGTCGACGATCCGCGGCCACCAGTCGCCGGCGGTCTTGCGCTCCGACTGGACCGGCGTCTTGAGAACCCGCTCGAGTGCGGGGAACAGGGTGAACGACGCGAGCCAGGTGATCCCCATCCCCGCCGCGACCCAGGTCCCCATGTCCCGGATCGGCCGGATTCCCGAGACGCGAAGTGCCGCGAACCCGACGCCGGCGGCGAAGATCGACGCCGTGCACGGGAGGAACTTGTTCCGGAGCGTGAAGACCTGGTGCTCGCGGCGATCGGTCCCCTCGGGGCACGCGACGTAGAGCGAGTGGATGTAGACGAGCGTCGCGGTGCAGGTGATCAGGACGGTCAGCGGCACGAGCGAGGAGACGATCGTCGAGACGAACCCGACGGCCCCCGCGAACGCCTCCGTCGCGAGCACTGTGACCGCGATGGTGACGAGAAACGCGAGGAGCGTGCGGACCGACCGGTACAGGAACAGGTTCAGCAGCACGATGAACGCCGCGAAAAGCGGCATGTAGAGGAGCGTCGACCGCTGCGTCTCCCGGGACAGGTACAGATCGACGTAGGGACCGCCGATCTTCCGCACCGCCGACAGAGGCGCCGGGGCGTCGGTAAAAGGGGCGATCGCGGCGTCGAGCGCGTCGAGCGTCGCGGTGAGGTCCTCGCGCCTCGCGACGTCGATCTCGACCGGGATGCCGAGCACCCCGTCGCCCACGAGCCCCTGCTTCGCGAAGAGCCTCGTGCCGGTCGCGAAGGCCCGGAACGAGCGCGCCCCCGCCTCGTCCGGCGTGAACCCGGCGTGGGCCTCCCGGTAGATCGTCAGGGCGGACAGCGGCTTGACGTGCGGGACCGCGCGGAGCGCGGCCTCGAGCGCGTCCACGCGGCGCAGGACGGCCGGGGCGAACGGGTCGTCCGCCTCGGCGAGGAAGACGACGTAGTCCCCTTCCGGAAAGAGCGTCCGGAACTGCCGTGTCGCGCGCTCGTCGGCGTCCCCCGAGACGATCAGGCGGTCGACGGAGTTGTCGCTTTGCACGCGCAGCGCGAAGAAGACGGCCGGCGGCACGAGCAGGAGCCAGACGAGAAGGACGAGCCACGGATGATCGACGATCGCCGCAGCCGCGGAGGCGACCGGTCCGCGTCGCCGCTTGGGGGGCATCCTATAATCGCTGCCGACCATGCGACTGAGATCCTCGATCGTCGTGGCGATCTGTCTCGCCGCGGGGCTCCGGACGGCGGCCGCCCCCGCCCCGGTCGCGCTCGTGATCTGCGCGCCCGGCTACCCGTCGAACACGAAAGAAGCGCAGCCTAGCATGGACGCGCTGGCCGCTTCGGTCGCGCAGGCCGCCGGGTGGCCCGCCTCCCGCGTGACCGTGTCGTACTACGAAACCGACGAAGGGGGAACCGAGGCGCTCCGCGCGGGGCACGCGGCGATGGCGCTCGTTCCCCTGCCCTACTTCCTCGTGCACGCGAAGGACCTCAAGCTGGTCGCGCGGGCTCAGACCACGGAGAAGGGCGGATCTCCCGCCGACACGTGGACGCTCTTCGCGAAGAAGGGGCGCGTGACCTCGCCGGCGTCGCTGTCGGGCTGGCAGGTCGTCTCGCTCGCCGGGTACGCGCCCGGCTTCATCCGCAGCGTCGCGCTCGCCTCGTGGGGAGAGCTGCCGAAGAGCGTGACGTTCGTCCCGAGCGGGCAGGTCCTTTCCGCGTTGCGGAAGGCGGCGGCCGGGGACGACGTGGCCGTGCTACTCGATGCGACCCAGACCGCCTCGCTGGGCACGCTCCCCTTCGCGTCCGACCTCGAGCCGGTGGCGAAGTCGCCCGCCGTCCCGGCGGTTCTCCTGTGCAGCGTCGGATCGTCGCTGCCCGCTCCCGAGATCAAGACGGTCGTTTCGGGATTGCTCAAGATGCACGAGTCCCAAGACGGCGCCGCCGCCCTGGACGCGGTGCGCCTCGCGCGGTTTACCCCCCTCGACACGAAGAGCCTCTCGGCGGCGGTCGCGGCGTACGACGCCGGCCGGTCGACCGGCTCGCGGTGAGGCGCCTCGCAGCCGCATGCCTCGCGGCGGCGGCGGCCGGCTGCGCGCCGGCGCTCCGGGAGCCGCCGACGGTCGCGGTCCTTGCCGCCCAGAAGGCTCCGGCGGTCCGCCCAGGCGCGCGCGACGCCGACTCCCTGCTGCGCGAGGCCGACGCGTTGTGGGCGAGGCGGCCGGATGCGGACGCGGTGCGTCAGGCCGAATCGCTCTACCTCGCCGCGGCCGACGCCGACGACCGCCAGATCGCCGGGCTGATCGGTGCCGTCCGCGTGAAGGTCTGGCGCGTCGACCGGGAGACGGACGTGCGCGTGCGGGAGGAGCTGGCGACCTCCGCGGTCCACGCCGCGCAGTGGTGCGGCCGCCGCGCCCCCGACGAGCCCATGTGCGACTACTGGCTCGCGATCGCGGTGGGCGTGCAGGCGCGCGAGGTGCGCCAGACGGCCGAGGACGGCCTCAAGACGATGATCGCGGCGCTCAAGCGGGCGATCGAGAAGATCCCCACGTACGAAGCGGGGGGCCCCGACCGGGTGATGGCCCTCCTGCTGCTGCGCGCCCCCGGCTGGCCGCTCGGTCCCGGGGATCCGGAGCAGGCCTTGGCGCATGCCGCGAAGGCCGTCGCGCTCGCGCCCG
>DATKHQ010000027.1:0-16122 GCA_035510175.1 Candidatus Sulfotelmatobacter sp.
CAGCGGACCACCGGAGTTTCCCGGGTTGAGCGCGACGTCGGTCTGGATCACCTCGTCGACCAGGTGTCCCGACTGCGTCCGCAGCGATCGGCCGAGCGCGCTCACGACCCCCGCGGTCACGGTGCAGTGGAATCCGTAAGGATTCCCGATCGCCACCACGATCTGCCCCACGCGCAAGGTCGCCGAGCGGCCGGGCGCAACGGCCGCCACGGGAAGGTCGACGCGGATCAGCGCGAGATCCGTATCCGGATCGTCGCCGACGAGCGTCGCCCTCCCGTGGCTTCCGTCGAACAGGGTGGTCTCGAGCCGGTCCGCGCCGCGGATCACGTGGCTGTTGGTCACGACGAAGCCGTCCGGCGTGATCGCGAAGCCCGAGCCGGAGCCTCCCGCCCGCACTCGCGCCGTCCGCCGGGTCCGCGCCGCGTCGATGCGGAGCACGGACGGTCCGACCCGCTCGGCGACCTCGGCGACGGTGCGCGAGTACGCGTCGAGCGCCGCCGCGTCGGTGTCGTCCGCGGCGCGAATGGCCCACGGCGCGGTCATCGGAGATCAGAGCCCGACGACGCCGGTGCGGATCAGATACGCGAATCGCTCGCGCTGCTCGGGCCGGAGCACCGCGTGCATCCGCTCGAGAGCGGAGAGCACGGCCTTCGCGACGCGGTCGGCGCTCTCCGTGCGGAGCGAGGCGCCGGAGGCGGCCTTGCCCGCGTCGAACGCCTCCGGGGCCAACGCTTCGGCGAACGCGGTCAGCGTCCTCCGGTCGTCGACGGCGGCCTGGGCGCGCTCCGTCTTCAGCGCGTCGAGGATCTCCGCCATCTTTTGCACCTGGCTCTCGTCGAGATCGAGCTTCGCGGCGAGGAATCGCAGGGGCCGGCGGACGCCGAACGGGTTGCCGCTCCAGGGCCCGCCCTCGTGGGCCGGCGACATCTCGTGGCGGCCGAATTGCTCGCGGCCCGGCGCGCAGCAGCCGGCTCCGGCATAGGCGAGCGACCAACGGGGACCGAAAATGGTACGGGAAGGGTGGAACATCGAAACCTCCTCTCGCCAGGGCGTTCGCTCCCGGCGGGGCTTAGCGCGTGGGCCCAACGCCTCACGCGATGCGTGACAAGCCTAAGATCGGCATTTCACCGCGTCAAGCGGCGCTTCCCCTCCTGCGCTTCTGCGGCGTAGGCTGACCGCCAGCGAGGACGCCATGAAGTTGAAGCGGATCCTGAAATGGGCCGCGATCACGGTTCCGGCCGCGGCGCTGTTCGTGGGAGCGATCGCGTACTGGCGGTCCACCAACGTCTGCTACGAGGGCGGCTTCCCGGTCCCGCGCGACCGGATGCGCGCGATCGTGTACTGCGACTACGGCTCGCCCGACGTGGTTCGCCTCGAGAAGGTGAACAAGCCGACCCCAGGCGACCACCAGGTTCTCGTCCGGGTGCGGGCGGCGTCCGTGAACCCGCTCGACTGGCACTACGTCCGCGGCGCTCCGTACGTCATGCGGCTCGGGTCCGGGCTCCGCAGGCCGCAAGAGATCCGGCTCGGTGTCGACTTCGCCGGAACGGTCGAGGCCGTGGGCAAGAGCGTGACGCGATTCGCGGCCGGGGACGAGGTGTTCGGCGGGAGGCGCGGAGCCCTTGCGGAGTACGTGTGCGTCGGCGAGGACGGCGCGCTGGTCAAGAAGCCGCCGAACCTGACGTTCGAACAGGCGGCTTCGATTCCGATCGCGGCGACGACGGCCCTGCAGGCGTTGCGCGACCGGGCGAATCTCCAACCGGGGCAGAAGCTGCTGATCAACGGCGCATCCGGCGGCGTCGGCACGTTCGCCGTGCAGATCGCGAAGTCGCTCGGGGCCGAGGTGACCGCCGTGTGCAGCGGCCGGAACCTCGACCTCGTTCGCTCCCTCGGCGCGGCCCACGTCGTCGACTACACGAAGGAGGACTTCACGAAATCCGAGGAGCGCTACGACGCCATCCTCGACAACGTCGGGAATCGCGCCCTGTCCGAATGCCGGCGCGTGCTGAAGCCCAAGGGCATCTACGTCCTGATCGGGGGCGGCGGGCCGAACGAGCAGGGCTTCATCGGGCCATTTCTGAGTCTGGCGAGGATGTTCGTGACGTCGCCGTTCGTGAGCCAGCAGCTCCGGATGATGATCGCCGAGTTGACGCCGGAGGACCTCGAGCGGCTGCGCGATCTGACGGAGAGCGGGAAGCTGACGCCGGTCATCGACCGGACCTATCCCCTGACCGAGCTCCCCGCCGCTCTTCGCTATCTGGAGGAAGGGCACGCGCGGGGCAAGGTCGTGATCACCGTCGGGTCCCCTTCACCGTGACAGCCCTCCGCACGGACGTCGCCGTGATCGGAGGGGGCATCGTGGGGCTCGCCTGCGCGCGAGAGCTCGCGCTGCGCGGGCGGACGGTCACGGTGCTCGAGCGGGACCGCGTCGGCGAGGCCTGCTCGTTCGGAAACGCGGGCTGGCTGACGCCGTCGCAGTCGTTCGCCCTCGCGCAGCCCGGCCTCGTCGCCAAGGCGACGCGCTGGCTGTTCGACCCCGATAGCCCGTTCTACGTTCCGTTGCGAGCCGATCCGTTCCTCGCCGGCTGGCTGCTGCGATTCCTGTGGGCGACGCGCCGCACGACCTTCGAGCGCGGCTCGGGGGTGCTGCTCGAGATGTGCGTGTGGAGCACCGACGCATGGGAGGAGCTTGCGCGGTCGGGGCCGGGGGAGTTCGGGTTCGCGCGCGCGGGTCTCGTCGCGGTCTACCAGACGGAGAAGGGCGCTGCCGCCGCGCGGCATCTCGCCGACTTCGCCGCCGCGCACGGCGTGCCGCACGAGTGGTGGAGCGCTACCGAGGTCCGGTTGCGCGAGCCGGCGGTGCGCGGCCGTCAGATCGGGGCGCTGTTCTACCCCCGGGACGCGCACTGCGAGCCGTACGGAGCCGTGACCGCGCTCGCGGACGCCGCCCGCCGGGCGGGGGCGACGCTGCGCGAAGGAGTGACCGTGCGCGGGGCGGAACGGCAGGATTCCACGATCGGGGCCCTCGACACCACGATCGGCCGCGTCGATGCGGACGAGGTCGTGCTCGCCGCGGGCGCCTGGTCGCGCTCGCTCGGGCACGCGCTGGGGCTGCGCGTCCCGATCCTCGGAGCGAAGGGATACTCGATGGTGGTCCCGCGGCTCGACCCTCATCCGCGGCACTCGATCTACGTCGCCGAGCGCAAGGTCGCGCTCAATCCCCACCGCGACGGGCTGCGCATCGCCGGCACGCTGGAGCTCGTGGGGGAGGATCTCACCGTCAACACGAGACGCGTCCGGGCGATCGAGGCGGGGGCGCGTACCCTCATCGACCTGCCCGCCGATCTCGGCGGCGTGCAGGTGTGGCGAGGACTGCGTCCGTGCGCGCCGGACGGCATGCCGCTGATCGGGCGGTCGCGCGCGTCGTCCAATCTGTGGCTCGCGACGGGTCACCACATGGCGGGTCTGAAGACCGCCCCCGCGACCGGGCGCCTGCTCGCGGAGCTGATGTGCGGCGAGCGGCCCACGTTCGACCCGGAGCCGTGCCGCGCTTCGCGCTATTGCTGAGTCCCGGCAGGCCCGTCACCCGCAATTTTTACCCGGTGAAAACGTGGGTTGCGTGTAACTCTCGGACCGGTGAAGACAGTACGCCGGACGAGAAAAAGCGCCGCGCGCCGTCGCTGGCACCGTCATTGCCACCACTGATCGTGGGTCCGCCGAGATCGGACAAGGAGGCTTGCGATGACCACCAAACACGCCGGAAAAGCGGGAACCGTCGAGGATGCCGTGGCCCGAGCCGTTCAGGGCACGGGAAACGTCGCGAAGGCGACCGCCGATGCGGTCAGCGAGGTCATGTCGACGACCCTCAAGGACGCGGGCAAGGTCGGAGTGACGGCCGCCGATTCCGTCGGCCAGGTGGCCGGCGCGGCCATCGCGGGCGCCTCCGGAGTCGGTGGCCACCTGGGCCACGCGGCGAAGGGCGCGGTCGTCGGCGTGCTCCGCGGCACGAAGCACGTCAGCACCGAGGCGCTGGGCACCATCGGTCACGCGTCGGAGGCGGTGATTCGCCAGACCGCCGCGGTCGGCGGCAAACTCGAGCATGCCGCGACCGGCCTCGTCGAAGGCGCCATCGACTCGGCAAAGACGATCGGCGTCAGCGCCGAGGACGCCGCCGCGGCGGCGGCTCACGGCGCCGTGACGGCGGCCGAGAAGCTGAGCGCCGCGGCCGGGCAGGCCGTTCGCAACGCGCTGACGGGAACGATCGGCGGCGTCAAGGACGTGTTGAAACGGTGAAGCTCGCGCTCCACGACGATGGAGACACTCTCAGAGGCGTTGCGACGGCTGAGCGTCGCCGGTTACGCGGATGACTTCCGCGCGGAAAGCGGTGGACTGAGGAGCCGCTCGAGGCAAACGGTCCATCCACCGGAGGCATTCCGCGTCGACGAGATCGTCCGATTCGAGGGTGAGAGCGACCCGGACGAGGAGTCCGCCGTCTTCGCCCTCACGTTGCCGGCCGACGGTACCCGGGGGACCTACACCGTCACCTACGGCCCGATGATGGACCCGCTCGACGCCGAGATGGTCGGACGTTTCCGAACGTCGGCGGCATGACGGAGATCTCCGCGGGAGGCTCACGGACTGTGGAACAATGACCGTGATGAGCCAGGACCGCGTCGCGGAGGCCTTTCGGCGCTGGGGCTACCTGCACGCCGAGCTGGATCCGCTGGGGCGACTGATCCCATTTCCGCACCCCGACCTGGAGGAATCGCGCGACGCCGATGCGAACCGGTGGCGATCCGTCTACTGCGGATCGATCGGCGCCCAGTTCATGCACATGCCGTATCCGGACCGGTGCCGGTTCATCGCCGAGCGGATGGAGGCCGAGCCGCAAGCACCGGACCGCCGGCGCATCCTGCGCCGCATCGCCGAGATCGAGCTGTTCGAGCGGTTCCTGCACGGACGGTACGTGGGCACCAAGCGCTATTCCCTCGAAGGGGGCGCGACCCTCGTGACCGCGCTGGACGCGATACTCGACGGCGGTGCGGAGATGGGTGCGGAGCTTGCGCTCATCGGCATGAGCCATCGCGGCCGGCTGTCCATCATGACACGCGTGGTCGGCGTTCAGCCGGCTCTGATCTTCGCCGGATTCGGCGATATCGACCCGCGAAGCACCCTCGGCGGGGGCGACGTCAAGTACCACCTCGGCGCGACCGGAGCGTATCAGGCGGCCGGCGGCCGGACGGTCGCAATTCACCTGGTCTCGAACCCCAGCCATCTTGAGACGGTCGACCCGGTCCTGATGGGGCGCACCCGCGCACGGCAGCGGCGCCTCGAGGATTCGAGCGGTACGCGCGTCCTTCCGATCGCGGTGCACGGGGATGCGGCGTTCGCGGGGCAGGGCATTGTCTCGGAGACGCTGAACCTCGCGGGCTTGCCGGGGTTTTCCGTCGCGGGAACCGTTCACGTCATCGTGAACAATCTGATCGGCTTCACCGCCGAGCCGGTGCGGCTCCACTCGTCCCGCTACGCCTCGGATGCGGCGCTTCGCCTTCCAATTCCCATCCTCCACGTGAACGGCGAGGACCCTGAGGCGGTTGCCCGGGCGTCGCGCATTGCGGTCGAGTACCGTCATGCGTTCGCGAGCGACGTCGTGATCGACCTCATCGGCTTCCGTCGATACGGCCACAGCGAGGTGGAGGATCCGACGACGACCCAACCCCTCCTGTACGTTCGGATCGCGGAGCGTCCCATGCTCTTCGAGTCGTACGGAGCCCGAGCGGTTGAGGGGCCGGAGGCGATCGTCGCGCTGCGAGATTCCATCGTCGCCGGGCTCGAGGAGGAACTCGCGATCGGACGAGCCATGACGGCCAAGCCCGTGCTGCGACGCCTTCCGTCCTACTGGGACCGTTACACCGGAGGACCCTGGCGCGATGATCTGGACGTCGAGACCGGTGTTCGGGCCGATCGCCTCGAGGCGATCGCGCGGGAGATCACCCGCCACCCCGAAGGTTTCGCGATGCATCCGAAAGTCGCGAAGGGACTCGAGCGCCGGCTCGCGATGGTTCTCGGGGAGGCGCCGATCGATTGGAGCACCGCGGAGGCGCTCGCGTTCGGCTCGCTGCTGCTTCAAGGCACGCCCGTCCGATTGGCGGGGCAAGACAGCCGGCGAGGGACGTTCAACCAGCGTCATGCGGTCTGGATCGATCGGGAAACCGGGCGGGAGCACATTCCGCTGCAACAGCTCGCGCAATCCCCGGCGTTCTTCGAGATTCTTGACACGCCGCTCTCGGAGGCCGCGTCGCTCGGGTTCGAGTACGGGTTCAGCCGCGATTACCCGGAAGCGCTCGTCTGCTGGGAGGCGCAGTTCGGCGACTTCGCGAACGGAGCGCAGGTGATCGTCGACCAGTTCGTCGTCGCCGCGGAAGACAAGTGGGGGCTGCTGTCCGGGCTCGTGCTCCTCCTGCCGCACGGATTCGAGGGACAGGGCCCGGAGCACTCCTCCGCCCGGCTGGAGCGGTATCTGCAGCTCGCAGCCGAGGACAACATCCAGATCTGCCAGCCGACGACCTCGGCCCAGTATTTCCATCTCCTGCGCCGGCAGGCGCTGGGCTCGTGGCGAAAGCCCCTGATCATCCTCACGCCCAAGGGGATGCTCCGGCTCCCGGCGGCCGGCTCCGACCGGCTCGAGCTGACGCGAGGGCGATTCCTGAGCGTTCTCCCGGATTCCGCCGCCGCGGGCGCGCGCCGCGTGCTCGTCTGCTCGGGCCGAATCGCTCACGATCTGCGAGCCGAGCGCACGAGGCGGGCGGTCAAGGACGTCGCGATCGTCGTGCTCGAGCAGATCTACCCGTTTCCCGACAAGGCGCTCGCCGCGGCGCTCGGCGAACTGTCCGGAGCGCGGGAGATCGTCTGGGTGCAGGAGGAGCCGGCCAACATGGGAGCGCTCTCGTTCGTCCGGCCTCGCTTGCAGCAGCTCGTGGGAGACCGGCACGTGACAACGGTCCATCGATCGGCGAGCGCGAGCCCCGCCACGGGCTCGACGAAGGCGCATGCCATCGAGCAGCAGCGTCTGATGGATCTCGCGTGGGCCCGATTCGACTGAGGCTGCTGCCCCTCAGTTCCCCTTCCCGCTCCTGTACTTGACAAGCTCCGCCTCGAAGTCCGCGCGCTCCGGCGCCTTCTCGGTCAGATGCGCGATCGCCGCGCGCTGGCTCTCGACCGCGCGGGCGTGGTTTCCCGTGTCGTACCAGGCGCGCGCCAGGGTGCGAAGGTAGTCGGGGTCGGAGGCCTTCGTCGCGTCGTTCGCGCGCTGCGCCAGCGCGAGCGCTTCCCTGGGATCGCGCAGGTCCTCGACCCCGGCGGTCAGCAGCAAGGCGGCGCACGCGTTGAGATCGGCGGGGGAGGCGTCGGCCGCTCCTGCCGCAGCGCGCCGTGCCGAGATCGCCTCGGTCAGCAGCGGCCGGGCGTCGTTCGCGCGCCCGTCGTCCACATAGAGCTGAGCCAGCTCCTGCATGGTTTCCAGCGTCTGGGCGTGCGTCTTGCCGAGCACCGCCCGCCTCCGCTCCAGGAGGCCGCCAAGCTCGGACTCGGCCTTCTGCTTCTGGCCGAGCATCTTGTAGGTAACGGCGAGGCTGTACCAGGTCTCGAGCGTTGCCGGGTCGTCCGGACCCGGAGTCTTCCGCCGCGCGGCCAGGAGCGGAGCGTAGACCTTCTCGGCTTCCTCGTAGCGTCCCCTGCGGTACGCGATGTCCCCGAGATCGGTCATCGCGTTCAACGTCTGCTCGTCCTCGGCGCCGAACCTCTTGGTTCTGATGGCGACGGCCTTCTCGGTGAGCGCCTGCGCCTCGTCGAGGAGGCCGAGCCTCGTCTTCATCGTCGCGAGGTTCGACATGGCGAACACGGCCTTGTCGCTCTCCTCTCCCTGCGTCCGCTTCGTGATGTCGAGGGCCTGCTCGAACAGCGCCGCCGCCTGATCGAAGCGTCCCTCGAACCAGTACTCGACCGCGAGGTTGTTCATGCGGTCGAGGGTGGGCGGGGCCTCGGGGCCCATCGTCTGCCGGGTGCGCTCGAGCGCCTCGACGAAGAGCGGCTCGGCCTCCTTGTGGCGGTCCACCGACGCAAGGGTCATGGCCAGATCCGAGATCGAGGCGATAGTCAGCGGGTGTGAGTCGCCGAGCGTCGCGCGGCGCAGCTCGAGGGCTTTGCGGTTCAGCTCTTCCGCCTCCTTGAAGCGGCTCTGGTGCCGGTAGAGCGAGGCGAGGTTCGCCAGCGCCGCGATCGTGTCGGGGTGGCGCTCGCCCTGGACGCGCGTGAGGGTCTCGACCGCCTCGCGCTGGAGCGCCTCGGCCTCCTTGGGGCGGCCCGTGGCTTGATTGACCTGGGAGAGGCGCTGCTGCAACGAGTCCGCCTGCAGGTCGTCGGCTCCCGATGTCTTCTTCCGGATCGCGATGGCTCGCTCGAGATACGGCGCCGCCTCCTTGGGGCGCTTCTGGTTGACGAGGACCGTCGCCAGATTGCTCAGCGTGTTCACCAGGTCCTCGTGGTCGGGCCCGAGCGTGCGCTCCTGGGCCGCGAGCGCGTTCTCGAAGAGCTTCTGCGCGTCGGCGTCCCGGCCGCGCGAGATGTACAGGACGCCGAGCGCCACCTTCGCCGTGATCGCGTCGGGGTCGTCGGGACGGAAGTTGGTCTCCGAGGCGGACACGTTCGCGGTCAGGAGCTTCTCGCACTCGTCCAGGCGCCCGAGGTCCCAGAGCGCGATCGCCGCCGCGTGTCGCGCCGAGAGCGTCTGCCGGTCCGCGGGCCCGAGCGTCTTCTCGGACACCTCGAGCGCGCGCTGCGCCTGCGGGAGGGACTTGGCCGAGAGCCCGAGGGCGCGGTACGTGCGGGCGAGGGCCAACCGCATGCGGGCCTCGGTCTCCGGCTGCTTGTCGAACTGCGCCGTCACCGCGTCGTCCGCCGGGTGGAGGATCTGCGAGTCGAGGATGCGCCGGGCGGTGTCGGTCGGGTTGACGCCGCCGAGGAGCCCATCGAAGGACGCGAGCGCTGCCTTCGTGTCCGCGCCCCGGCTCTTCGAGCCTTCTTCCACGCTCCCGCGCAGGTCGGCGACGATCGCCTTGCCCATGTCGAACGGCTTGATCCGCTGGAGCATGCTCGTCTGGAAATCGACGATCCGGTCGGAGACCTCGCGCTCGCGGTTCGCGCGATCCCGCTCGATCGCGATCCGCCGCGCCTGGACCGCCATCGTGCCCGCGAACGCGACGAGCACGAGTGCTGAGGCCGCGGCCGCCCCGACCCCGGCCCTGTGACGGTGGACGAACTTCCGCACGCGGTAGGAGGCGGATGGCGGCCCGGCGACGACCGGCTCGCTGCGCATGTGCCGCTCGATGTCGCTCGCGAGCTCGCGGGGCGAGTCGTACCGCCGGCGGCGGTCCTTCTCCAGCGCGCGCATGACGATCCAGTCGAGGTCTCCCCGCAGCGCCGCACCGAGCCGCTCCGCATTCGGGAAGCGCCGGGACGCCGTCGTCGCGACCCCCTTCATCGAGCTGACGCGCGTGCTGGGCTTGGGCGGCTCCTCCTCGCGGATCATCCGCTGCAGCTCGGCGACGATCGCCCCGCGCAGCGTCGTGGTGTCGAAGGGGAGGGTTCCGGTCAGGAGCTCGTAGAGCAGGACGCCCAGCGAGTAGACGTCGCTTCGCGTGTCGATGTCGAGATTGTCGAGGCCCGCTTGCTCGGGGCTCATGTAGGCGGGCGTGCCCACGACGTGCCCCATCGCGGTCAGAGCGGTGCGCTCGCCAGGACCCTGGTCCGTCGCCTTCGCGATCCCGAAGTCGATGACCTTGGGGACCGGGACGCCGTCCTGCTCGGTGACCAGCACGTTGCTCGGCTTGATGTCCCGGTGGATGATCCCCTTCTGGTGCGCGTGCTGGACCGCGGCACAGACCTGGTTGAACAGCAGCAGGCGGTCCCGCAGCGGGAGGTCGCGCCGGTCGCAGTAGCTGGTGATCGGCTCTCCCCGGACCAGCTCCATGACGAAGTACGGCCGGCCGCTTGCCGTCGCCCCCGCGTCGAAGACGCGCGCGATCCCCGGGTGGTCCATCACGGCGAGCGCCTGCCGCTCGGCGTCGAACCGCGCGATGACCTCGCGCGTGTCCATCCCGAGCTTGATGATCTTGAGCGCCACCTCGCGGCGCATCGGCTTTTCTTGCTCGGCGCGGAAGACCCTGCCGAAGCCTCCCTCGCCGAGGACCTCGATCAGCCGGTACGGCCCGACGATCGTTCCCGGGGTCTCGGACAGACCGCCGGGATCGGCGCCCGCGCTCGCCTTAGGCTCGCTCCCCGCCGTGACGGTCGGTGCGTCGATGCCGGCGGAGACTTCCGCAAGAGCGAGCTGCCGCTCGACCGCCGCGCGAAGCTCGGCATCGCCCCCGCAGGCCTCATCGAGATACATCCTCCGCACGTGCGGACTGGCCAAGCGAAGCGCTTCGCGAACGACTGCTTCGACGTCCTCCGGTCGATGGGACATGCTCGGTCTCCTTGGGGAACGAGCGCGATTCTAGTCCGATGCCGCCCGAACTTTCCCCGCGAAGTCGTACACTGAACGCCGCGGGGACGGTCCCGATCGAGGATCCCGATGAGTGACAAACAGCAACACGAATACGCGCTCGGCACTAACGACGCCGAGCTCGTCCGGCTCGGCTTGCAGCACAAGATCTGGAGCGCCCAGGCATTCTCGATCTGGGAGCGCGCGGGGATCCGCGCCGGCCACACCGTTCTCGACCTCGGATGCGGCCCCGGCTACACGAGCCGCGACCTCGCCGGCGTCGTGACGCCGAAGGGAAAGGTCGTCGCCGTCGACGAATCGGCGCGCTTCATCGAGCATGTGAAGAGCCGGCCCAAGAGCCCGGCCGAGGCACCGATCGACGCCCGGGTCGGGGACGTCCAGCAGCTCGACCTCGAGCCGGACAGCCTCGATGGCGCGTACCAGCGCTGGGTGCTCTGCTTCGTGAAGGATCCCGACGCCGTGATCCGCGGCGTCGCGCGTGCGTTGAAACGCGGCGGCGTTTTCGCCAGCCAGGACTACATGCACTACGAGGGTCTCCTTCTCGCACCGCCGAGCGAGCCGTGGGGCCGCTTCATCCGCGTCGTCGCCGAAGCGTGGCGCGACCACGGCGGCGACACCGAGATCGGGATGCGCCTTCCCGCGATCCTCGCCAGGCACGGGATGAAGACGATCGAGATCGCGCCCCTGCACCGGGTCGCGCGCCCCGGCTCGCCGTTGTGGACCTGGCCCACGATCTTCATCGAGAACTACGGGCCGAAGCTCGTCGAGGAAGGGCGCCTCACGCCGGCCGAGCACGAGGCACTCGTCGCCGACTGGAAGGCGCACGCGAACGACCCGAACGCGTACTTCGTGTCGCCCCCGATGGTGGACATCATCGCGGTCAAGACGTGACCTGTTGCATCAATGTGTATCATGATGTATGCTTTTATGCATGAGAACGACCATCGAGATCGGTGACGAGCTGTTTCGCCGGGCGAAAAAGAAGGCTGCCGACGAACGCACCTCTCTTCGAGAGGTCGTCGAGGCCGCGCTGCGCGCGTATCTCTCGGGAAAGCCGGCACGCTCTCCCTACAAGCTCCGCTGGCGAACCGAGGGCGGAAAGCTGATGCCGGGTGTCGACATCGACGACCGAGATTCCCTCTGGGATCTGATGGACGGTATCAAGTGATTGCCGTCGACACGAACTTCCTCGTGTACGCCCGGCGCGAGGAGTTCGCTCACCACGCGGCGGCCGCACGTCTCCTAACGGAGCTTTCGGAAGGGAGCCGAGACTGGGCCATTCCGTGGCCGTGTATCTACGAGTATCTGCGCGTGGTCACGCACCGCCGCGTGTTTGCGCGGCCGACCCCGCTCATCGACGCCCTCGAGGATCTCGATCGTCTCTTCGATGCGCCGACGCTAGCCCTCCTCGGTGCGGGCTCCGGACACAGGGGCCACATGCGGCGCATGCTCGAGGCCGGACGAGTGGCCGGGAACATCGTGCATGACGGCCACATCGCGGCCCTTCTGCACGAGCACGGCGTCCGGGAGTTCTGGACGACCGACAAGGATTTCACCCGGTTTCCCGGGATCGTGATCCGAAACCCGTTCGACGCCGATGCGGTCCACGAAACGCGGGTGCGGTACACGGCCCGTCGCGACGGCCATCGGCGCACGCGCGCCGCGAGGTAGGCGTCTCCCTCGGCCGCACCCACGTTAAGAATAATTTACAATTCAGGGTCTTTCCCGAATTCGGCGGTGGGGTATATCCCGGTATGCCTCATTTACGCCGCCCCCTGCTGGCACTGCTCGCTCTCGCCGCGTCGACCTATCCGCCAACGCGGACGCTCGCCGCCGATCCGCCCGGTGGGTTCATCGAGAAGGCGTACGGCACCGACGTCCGCGCCAAGCTCACGCCGTCGCAGATCCAGTCGATGCTCCCCTCGCGCGGGGTGTTCACGTTCCCTGCACCGTACGGGACGCAGGGCATCCGGTTGACGAACTCCACCGATTGCGGAGGCGGCGATTGCGTCTACCCGGTCGGCTACTCGTACTGGCGGAACATCAACAACCACATCAACGACCCGTACTTCCTCGTCTTCCTTGGCCTGCGCGAGTCGAGCGGCGGGAGCGGGGTCAACCTGTTCAAGGTCGACAAGACGACCGACGTCGTGACCAAGGTGGGGCCGCTGTTCGACCCGGAAAGCCCGTTCGCGGACGGCACCACGGAAGGGTGGTACTGGAGCGGGACCCGTCCCACGACGCTCTACCTCAACAGCGGGCCGAAGCTCGTGCGCTACGAGGTCAACAGCCGGCAGTTCGAGACCGTATTCGACGCCTCGACCCGGTTCGGACCCGATTGCTACATCTGGCAGACGCACTCCTCCGATGACGACCGCGTGCACTCGGCGACGCTGCGCACGATCTCGACCAACCAGGATCTCGGCTGCATCGTCTACGACGAGGCGACGGCGGAGTTCTCGTACTTCGCCAAGCAGGGCGCCTACGACGAGTGCCACGTCGACAAGAGCGGGAACTGGCTCCTCATTCTCGAGAACTACGACGGACAGTTCGACGAGGACAACGTCATCGTCGAACTGCGGACCGGCCGGCAAATGCTGCTCCTGAATCAGCAGGGGGCTGCGGGCCATCACGACCTCGGCTACGGCTACCAGGTGAACCTGGACGAATGGGCCAACGAGGCCGGCGCGACCAAGCTCTGGAGCTACGACCGCCCGCTCGCGCTGGGCGGCGGCCAGGATCTCCTCGTCTACCAGCTCACGGACTGGAGCGTGGGCGCCGGACACATCGCGCACGGAAACGCGCGCCCCGACCTGCCGCCCAGCCGGCAGTACGCCTGCTACAGCGACGCGACGCGCTTCACGCTCCCACGGTCCGACGAGATCTCGTGCTTCCGCCTCGACGGATCTCTCGATACCCTGGTGGTCGCCCCCGTGATGACGGACCTCGACGCCACCGGCGGCGGCAGCTCGGATTACGACAAGCTCCCCAAGGGAAACCTCGACGTCACCGGACGGTACTTCATCTGGACGAGCAACATGGGAGGAGACCGCCTCGACGCGTTCATCGTCAAGGTGCCGGGGCAGGAGCTGGTCCCGGACGGCGACGGCGCGGGGGGCGGCACCATTCCTGGAAAGACGATAGGGGCATCGCCGCCGACGGTTCGACTCCGGCGCGTAACGGCGCCGCTCGCCGGGAACTGAAGCCGGCCGCGCCGGGGGATCGTCACACAATCCCGGACCGCTTAGAATCGCGGGCGTGAACACCGAGACCACGAAACAGGCCCAGTTCGAAGCGCTCCAGCGCAAGCTGGTCCCGCTGTGGCACTCCATCCGCGCGATGGGGGAGGACGAGCAGACGATCGTCGTCGTGCCGTCGCTCACCGTGGACCGGGAGTTCCACGGCGCCGAGCAGCAGGCGTACGAGGAGCGGTTCCTCTTCCTGTTGCTCCTGCTCCGCCAGCCGCGGGCGCGCTTGATCTACGTGACCTCGCTCGCCATCGCCCCGACCATCGTCGACTACTACCTCGGGCTCCTGCCCGGGGTCATCGCGAGCCACGCGCGGCGCCGGCTCTTCCTGATCGCGCCGCTCGACGCCTCGTCGCGGCCGCTCAGCAAGAAGCTCCTCGACCGGCCGCGGCTGCTCGCGAAGATCCGTAACTTGATCCTCGACCCCGAACGCGCGCACCTCGTCCCCTTCAACACGACGTCGTACGAGCGCGACCTGGCCCTCGCCCTCGGGATCCCGATGTACGGCTGCGACCCGAAGCACTTCCCGCTCGGGACCAAGACCGGCTGCCGCCGGATCTTCGCGGAGCTGAACGTCAACCACCCCCTCGGCGTCGAGAACCTGAGAAGCGAGGAAGATCTCGCCAGCGCGATCGCGACAATCCGAGACAAGAAGCCGGCGATCGAGCAGGTGATCGTGAAGCTCAACGAGGGGGTCTCGGGCCTGGGAAACGCGATCGTCGATCTCGGCGGGACCGCACCTCTCCTCGAGAAAGTCCGCGCGATGAAATTCGACGATCCGACGCAGACCCACGACCACTACATCAGGAAGCTCGGCGAGGTGGGCGGCGTGGTCGAGGAGCGGATCACGGGGGACGAGTTCCGCTCCCCGAGCGCGCAGCTCCGCATCACACCGCTCGGCGACGTGGAGCGCCTTTCGACCCACGACCAGATCCTGGGCGGCCCCTCGGGCCAGCTCTACCTCGGCTGCCGCTTCCCCGCCGACCCCGCCTACGCCGCGACGATCATGGCCGATGCCACGCGCGTGGGTCGGCGCCTCGCCGAGGAAGGTGTCCTCGGCCGCTTCGCGCTCGACTTCGTCGCCGTCCGGAGCAAAGGCGGGGCGTGGGAGACGTACGCGATCGAGATCAACCTCCGGAAGGGCGGCACGACGCATCCATTCCTGACGCTCCAGTTCCTCACGGACGGCACCTACGATCCCGACGCCGGAGAGTTCCGCACGCCGACGGGTGCGCCGAAGTGCTTCGTCGCCAGCGACGACGTCGCCTCGGAGAGCTACCGCGCGCTCACGCACGACGACCTCTTCGACATCGCGATGCGGCACCGGTTCCACTTCGATCCCTCCCGGCACACCGGCGTCGTCTTCCACATGATGAGCGCGCTCGGCGACCTCGGCCGGTTCGGTCTGACCGCGGTCGCCGACACGCCCTCCGGCGCGGACGCCCTCTACCGCAGGACGATCGCGGCGCTCGACGCGGACGCTCGATGACGGATGCTCCCGACTTCTCGACGGTCGCCAAGGAGTACGGCGCCGCGCGACCCGGGTACCCGGCCGATCTTTTCGATTGGCTCGCCTCCGTCGTACCCCGGCACGAGACGGCGCTGGATACGGCCACGGGAAGCGGCCAGGCCGCGTGGGGGCTGGCCGATCGGTTCGATCGGGTGATCGCGCTGGACGTGAGCGCCGAGCAGCTGCGACATGCGAGGCCGCACCCTCGTGTCGCCTATCGCCTCGGGCGGGCGGAGGAGTGCGGGTTGCCGGATGCCTCGGTCGATCTCGTCGTCGCCGCCGCCGCGATCCACTGGTTCGACCTTCCGCGCTTCTATCGGGAGGTGCGCCGGGTGGGCCGCGAAGGAGGCGTCGTGGCCGCGTGGACCTACCATGTCGCTCACGTGGACGCCCCGCTCGACGGGATCCTCTGGTCGTTCTACAAGGACGTGCTCGGCCCGTACTATCCGCCGCACGTGCGATTGGTCGACGAGCGCTACGCCGGGATCCATCTGCCGGGCGAGGAGCTGAATCCCCCGTCGTTTCATTCGACCGTGCGCTGGAACGCGGGGCAGGTCGCCGGCTTCGTCAGGACCTGGAGCGCGGTCCCGATCTACATCGGGGCGACGAAACGGGACCCCGTTCCCGAGCTGGAGGCCGAGATCGCCGCAGCGTTCGGCGGCCCGGACGTCGTGCGGGAGCTGAGCTTCCCTCTCTACGTGCGCGCGGCCCGCCTGTCATAGTGGTTCCGAGAATGTTCCGGTCAAAGGCTGACGCGCCGCCGGATTCTCGCCGCGGCTGATCTCCTGGGCTTCAGAACGCGA
>DATKHQ010000028.1:0-2534 GCA_035510175.1 Candidatus Sulfotelmatobacter sp.
CACGACCAGGAGGAGGCGTTCGAGCTGGCCGACCGGATCGCGGTGGTCGATCGCGGCCGCGTCCTCGAGCACGGTGCCCCGCGAGAGATCTACCTCCACCCGCGCACCGAGTTCACGGCGACGTTCCTCGGTAGCGCCAACCTCCTCATCGGTCAGGTCGCCGAGCGCGGGGTGCGCGTGGGCCACGTGGAGATCGCCGCCGGCTCTTCCGCGATCTCGACCGGGGACGCGCACCGCGTCCAGGTCCTCTTCCGTCCCGAGGACGTCGCGGTCAAGACGACCGCGGACGCGCTCCGCTGGCCCAGCCTCGGGACGGGAGTGATCGAGAGCCGCTCGTTCCTCGGTCCGCTCGAGCGCTTGCGTGTCCGCCTGCCGATGCGCGGCGTGCGCGCCGTGGCCCCCGAGGCCCCCTTCGGCGAGGACTCGATCGTCGTCGAGGCGACCCGCTCGCAGCACCAGGCGCGGCGGTTCCCGCTCGAGCCCGGGGACACCGCTTTCGTCGGCCTCCGCCGGATCCACACGCTCGCGCACCCGGGGATCGGATTCCTGGTGATGGACGACCGGGAAGAAACCGGGCCGTCGGCCGTCGCCCTTGGGGTGGCGCTCGCGACCGCCGCGAAGACGCGCGCGCTGGTGGTGCGTTGCGGCGACCGCGCCGCCGAGGAGCCGGCGCCCATTCCCCTGCGCGCCGGCGAAGGGTCTCCGGAGATTCACCGCATTCCGGAGGAGTTCTCGGAAGCCGTCCGCCTCGAGTGCGAGCGGGCGCTCCCGGACCTCGTCGTGGTCGGCGCGATGCCGAAGACGGGGGCCGACGTGGCCTCGGACGTGCTCTCGCACGGCCGCCATCACGTGCTCGTGGCGCCGCCGGGAGCCTCCGTGCCGAAGCGGATCCTGATCTGCTCGGCCGCGGGCGAGCCGGGGAAGGGCGGGATCCGATTCGCCGGCCGCCTGGGGCGCCACCTCGGAGCCGAGGTCACCGTTCTCTCGGTCCTCGTCGAGGAGAGCCCCACGGCGCGCGCGCAGATCGAGCGCCACCTCGCCGCCTGCGCCCGTACCGTCGCTCCGCTCGGGGTCACCGCGCGGACGCGCGTGCGGCAGGGAGAGGTCGAGGCCGAGATCCGGTCCGAGGCGGAGGACGGGGCGTACGACCTGATCGTCGTCGGCTCCCCGCTGGGCGAGGAAGGGCGCGCTCCGGCGCTCGGGGGGCCGGTCGCGAGCCTGCTCGACGCGCTGACCCGGCCCGTTCTCGTCGTCCGCTACGCCGTCGACGAGGTTTGACCCAAGGAGAAGCCCCATGACGAGAGTCGCAGGCCTGCTGGTCCTCGCCACGCTCCTCGCCGCCGCCCCCGCACGCGCGGAGGGCACGACGATCCTCAACGTTTCCTACGACCCGACCCGGGAGCTCTACCAGGCCGTGAACACCGCGTTCGCCGCGCAGTGGAAGGCGAAGACAGGCCAGAGCCTCACCGTCCAGCAATCGCACGGCGGCTCCGGAAAGCAGGCCCGCTCGGTCATCGACGGGCTCGAGGCGGACGTCGTGACGCTTGCGCTGGCCTACGACATCGACGCGATCGCGAAGTCGGGGCTGCTGCCGCTCGACTGGCAAAAGCGGCTGCCGAGCAACAGCGCTCCGTACACCTCGACGATCGTCTTTCTCGTGCGGAAGGGGAACCCGAAGGGCATCAAGGACTGGGAGGACCTGGGCAAGCCCGGGGTCTCGGTCATCACACCGAATCCCAAGACCTCGGGGGGCGCCCGCTGGAACTACCTCGCGGCGTGGGGGTACGAGCTTCGGAAGACCGGAAGCCAGGACAAGGCGCGCGCGCTCGTCGCCGCGATATTCAGGAATGTACCCGTTCTCGACACCGGGGCCCGCGGGGCGACGATCACGTTCGCCGAGCGCGGGATCGGGGACGTGCTGATCGCGTGGGAGAACGAGGCGATCCTGGCGACGCGCCAGGCCTCTTCCAAGGGCGCGTTCGAAATCGTGACCCCCTCCGAGAGCATCCTCGCGGAGCCGCCCGTGGCCTGGGTCGACAAGGTCGCGTCCAAACGGAACACGACGGCCGTCGCGAAGGCGTACCTCGAGTTCCTCTACACGAAGGACGGGCAGCGCATCGCCGCGAAGAATTTCTATCGCCCGCGGGATCCCGCGGTCGCGGCCGAGGCCGCCGCCACGTTTCCCAAGCTGAAGCTCTTCACGGTCGACGAGACCTTCGGAGGGTGGGCCAAGGCCCAGGAAGCCCACTTCGCCGACGGCGGCGAGTTCGACAAGATCTACACCGGCTCGAGGTAGCTTCGTGGCCCGCCGCACGATCCCGGGGTTCGGGCTGTCGCTGGGGGTGACGCTCGCCTACCTCGGCCTGTTCGTGCTGATCCCGCTCTCGACGCTCGTGCTGAAGTCCTCGCAGCTGAGCGGGGAGGCGTTCGTGCGGGTCGTCACCTCCCCACGGACGATCGCGGCGTTCCGCCTCAGCTTCGGCGCGTCGGCGGCGGCGGCGGCGATCAACCTCGTGTTCGGGGTCCTGGTCGCA
>DATKHQ010000029.1:0-5734 GCA_035510175.1 Candidatus Sulfotelmatobacter sp.
CGAGCCAGGGGAAGGGGCACTGCGAGCCCGACTACGACGACCCGGTCCCCTGCCCCGGCACGCCGGGAGTCGACGACAACGGGGACGGCCGCATCGACGAGCCCGCGCTGCCGCGGACCTATCCTCAGGTGTTCCAGCTCATCGAGGGGGCCCCGACCGCGACCCTCGACGACACGCAGATCGCCGCGTTCGCGCAGGACACCTGGCAGGCGGCGCCCCGGTGGATCCTCGACTACGGGCTCCGCTACGACCTGAGCACGTACACGCTTCCGAAGAGCCTCGCGGTCCCGTCGTCGATCCCGAACGGCGGCGCCCCCCGCGACACGAACAATCTCGCGCCGCGCCTCGGATTCACGTACACCGCGGGGGCGAACCGGGACTGGATCATCCGTGGCGGCGCAGGGATCTTCTACAACAAGACCGTGCTCGCGTTCCCCGCCGTGGCCGCGATCACCTCCGGCACCTCGATCGGCCTCCTGTTCCCGCAAGGTTTCCTGTACGAGATCACCGAGGACGTTATCAAGAAGTACGGGATCGACGCGATCAAGCCGGGCCTCGTGTTCCCGGAGAACCTCATCCTGCGCTTCTCGACCGGAACGCAGATGGACGCCGCCCAGTCGAACCAGTTCAACCTCGGATTCGACAAGTCGGTGAGGGGGAAGGGGCTCATCTCCGTTAACGCGGGCCGCGTGCTGACCTATCACATCCCGCTCATGCGCGATCTCAACCCGGTGGTCGGCCAGACGATCGACGGGATCCCGATCCACCGCGACCAGACCGTGGGGTCGATCGCCGCGATCACGACCGAGGGGCGCGCGTGGTACACCGGGCTCGACCTCGGCTGGAAGTGGCAGGAGGCCGCCGGGTGGTACAGCCTCCAGTACACGCTCTCGAAGTCCGAGGACCTCGGTCCGGACCCGCTCAAGGGCGGGATCTACCTCCCGCCGAACTCCGACGACATCAGCCAGGAGCGCGGCCGCTCGGACGACGACCGCCGCCACCGCTTCGTGGCCTCCGGAGACATCCGCCTCGGATTGCTCGGCATGCGATTGTCGGGGGTCTACCAGTGGGCCTCGGCGCTCACGTTCAACGTCACCACCGGCAAGGACGACAACCTCGACGGGATCACCAGCGACCGGCCGGCCGGCGTCGGACGCAACACCGGCGTCGAGACGCCGCTGTCGATCGTGAACGAATTCAGGACGGAAAACGGCCTCCCGACGGTGCCGGCCCTGTCCGCGCCGTACCTTTCGCAGCTCGACCTGAAGGTCTATCGACCGTTCACGTTCCGCGGAGGGAAGGCCGCCGGCCAGGCGTTCGTGCAGGTCTTGAACGTCTTCAACCGGTTCAACGGAGGTGAGGTCGAGGGGCGCCTGCTCGCGCGCAACTTCGGCCAGGTCGTCTCGCAGGCGGGGCCGCCGCGGATGGTGGCCCTCGGCCTCAAGATGGGCTTCTGATGCTCGCCCTCCTGCTCGCCGCCGCCCCAGCAGGCACGGCCGCGCCCGCCCCAGCGCCGCCGGCCACCGCGTTCGCCGAGGTCGTCGCGGCGGAGCGGAGCTTCGCCGCGGACTCACCGGCGAAGGGATTGCACGAAGCCTTCCTCGCGCACCTCGCCGACGACTCCGTCGTCTTCCAGCCGCTCCCCACGCCCGGGATCGCCGCTCATCAGGGAAAGCCACGGGCCCCCGGCGTGCTCTCCTGGGCACCGGCGTGGGTCGCCGCCGCGTCCTCGGGCCTCGCGTTCTCGACGGGCCCGTGGGAGTACCGCCCGAACGACCCCGCCGAGACGCCGCGCACCGGCTGGTTCTTCTCCGTCTGGGCCAAGCAGCCGAGCGGCGACTGGAAGGTCAAGGCGGACTTCGGCGTCGGCTGTCCTCTGACGTACGCGAAGCCGCCGGACGTGATCGACGGCAACCCGCCGGAGACCGCCCCCGCACCGCTGACCCCCAAGGACCTCGCCCGGGCGCGCGCGCGATTGAACGCGGACGAGTCGCGCCTGGACCGCGCGGGAGAAAGCGGCATCGGCGCCGCGGTCCTCGCGCACGCCGACCCGGGCCTTCGCGCATACCGCGAGGGGACCTGCCCGGCGTCCGGCCTCGAGGCCGCGCGCGCGGTGCTCGAGAAGGACGTCCGCAAGCTCGCCTGCAAGCCGCAGCGGATCGAGCTTGCCCCGGCAGGAGACCTCGGCTTCGCCTACGGAACCTGCGAGACCCGCGAAGGCGACCCGGGAAAGACCGGATTCCTGCGGACCTGGCGCCGCGGTGAGGACGGGGCTTTCCGCGTGCTCGCCGACATCGTCGCGGAGGTCCCCGGTCGGAAATAGGATCCCGGCGCATTTGCGGTAAACGTTCGCGCTGTTAAGATCCCGCTTCCATCCGCCACCAGGAGGATCTTGTGTCTTCCCCGGCGCCGTTCGTCGGCCTGGCCGTCCACATCGCGATCTGCATCGGGCTCGGGATCGGCCTCATCGCCGCGGGCGCCCTGATCCGCAACCGCGCCGCGCGGAGCCGCCCGGCCAAGCACGACACCTACGAATGCGGGGAAGCGCCGTTCGGTCCCGCGTGGAAGCCGCTTCCGGTCGGCTTCTACCTCGTCGCCCTCGTGTTCATCCTCTTCGACGCCGAGGCCGCGTTTCTCTTCCCCTGGGTGCAGGCCTTGCGCGGGGCCGGTGCTACCGCCTTCTGGGGGATGGTCGTCTTCGTCGCGGTCCTCTTCGTCGGGTGGGTGTACGCCTGGCGGAAGGGGGACCTGACGTGGACGCGCTGAGCCTTTGATGGCGGACGGGACGCTCCCGGTTCTCGGGCAACCCTCCAAGCCCGCGGGCTCCCTCGGGCTCGAGGACATCGCGGAGGAGGTCGTCCGCTTCCCCGGCGGCGGGCTCGCGCTGCTCCACGCCGACACCCTGTTCCACTGGGCGCAGACCTCGAGCCTCTGGCCGCTGACCTTCGGCCTCGCCTGCTGCGCGATCGAGATGATGGCGACGTTCGCGGGGCGGTACGACCTCGACCGGTTCGGCATGATCCTCCGGCCGACGCCGCGTCAGTCGGACGTGATGATCATCGCGGGCACCGTCACGATCAAGATGGCCCCGCGCATCCGCACCCTCTACGACCAGATGGCGCATCCCAAGTGGGTGATCTCGATGGGAAGCTGCGCCAACTCCGGAGACCACTACCGGAACGTCTACTCGGTCGTGCCGGGGGTGGACCACGTGATCCCGGTGGACGTCTACGTCGCCGGCTGCCCGCCGACCCCGGAGGCGCTGATGGAAGGGATCTTCGCCCTCCAGCGCAAGATCATGGCGGGCCGGACGCCAGGGAGCGCGGATGCCGGCCGCTGAGGTCGTGGGCGCCCTCGGGACGCGCTTTTCGGCCACGCCGTACGCGCTGGGCGTCGAGCTGCACGCCACAGCACTCCTCGAGGCGGCCCGCGCGCTGCGCGACGCGCACGGCTACCGGTACTACGTGCTGGCCAGCGCGATCGAGCGCAAGGAGACGATCGAGGTCGTCCATGCGGTCCGGCACCCGGACACGCACGACACGATCTTCCTCAAGGCCGCCCTCGCCAAGGACGCCCTCGAGATCGACTCGCTCGCGTACGTCTGGAGCGGGGCGGAGTGGCACGAGCGGGAGGTCTTCGACCTCTTCGGCGTGCGCTTCCGCGGCCATCCCGATCTGCGGCGGATCCTGATGCCCGACGAGTACGAGGGGCATCCGCTCCGAAAGGACTTCCCGATGGACACCCCGTGGGGGTACCGCCCCGCCAAGACCGAGCCCGCGCCGTGAGCGCCCCGATCGAGGTCGTGGAGCGGGAGTTCGGCGAGCTCGCGCTCAACATGGGACCCCAGCACCCCTCGACGCACGGCGTTCTCCGGCTCATCCTCCACCTCTCCGGCGAGACCGTCGTCAAGGCCGACCCGTCGATCGGCTACCTCCACCGGGGAGTCGAGAAGCTCTCCGAGCACCTGGCGTACGACCAGCTCGCCCCGGTGTACGAGCGGGACGACTACCTGGCGCCGACCGCGAACTCCCACGCCTACTGTCTCGCCGTCGAGGCGCTCGGGAAGATCGAGGTCCCGCCGCGCGGCCGGTGGATGCGGGCGTTCGTGGCCGAGTGGCAGAGGGTCTCCTCGCACCTCGTCTGGCTCGGCACGCTCGGCCTCGACCTCGGCGGCGCGCTCGGCGGCGGGACCACGCTCTACATGCACTGTTTCAGGGAGCGGGAAAAGATCCTCGACCTTCTCGAGGAGCTCACGGGCACCCGCTACCACACGAACATGAACATGATCGGCGGCTGCCGGTACGACCTCGATGGGGCGATGGCCGCGAAATCGGTTGCGCTGTCCGCGGAGATCGCGCGGGCGCTGCCGGAGCTCCACGCCCTCGCCGGCGACACCGGCATCTTCCGCGAGCGGACCGAGGGCGTTGGCGTCATCACGAAGGACCTGGCGCTCTCGCTCGGCGTGACCGGACCGACGCTGCGCGCGTCCGGCTTCCCCACCGACATCCGGACGGCGGCGCCGTACGACGCCTACCCCGAGCTCCGATTCGAGATCCCGGTGCGGCAGGCCGGAGACGCTCTCGCGCGCTATCAGGTCCGGATGGACGAGATCGCGATCTCGCTCCGCCTCGTCGACGCGATCGTGGAGGGCCTTCCCCCGGGCCCGCTGTTCTCCCGCAAGCCGATCAAGAACCCGAAGGCGACCAAGCTCCCGGCCGGCGAAACGTACGTCGCCGTCGAGTCGCCGCGGGGCGAGCTGGGCTTCCACCTCGTGTCGGACGGGACGGCCAAGCCGCTGCGCCTCAAGATCAACGCGCCGTCGTTCGCCAACCTCCAGGCGGTCCCGCACCTGCTCCCCGGAGGGCTCGTCGCGGACGTGGTCGCGATCCTCGGGTCGCTCGACCCGGTCATGGGGGACGTCGACCGGTGACCGGCTGGCTCGGCGCGCTCGTCCTTTCGGCGACGGTGCTCCTCGTCGCGATGACGATCGTCGCCTATCTGACCTGGATCGAGCGGAAGGTCGCCGCCCGGTTCCAGAACCGGATCGGACCGTATCAGGTCGGAGTGCCGCATGGTTGGCTGCAGCCCCTCGCCGACGTGCTGAAGCTCATCGTCAAGGAAGACATCACCCCGCGCTCCGCCGACCCGCTGCTGTTCAACCTGGCGCCCGTGATGGTCGTCGCCCCCGCCCTGATCGGTTTCGCGTTCATCCCGCTCGCCCCGGGCCTCGCGGTGGTCGACCATCCGTACTCGTACCTGTTCTTCACGGCCTTCGCCTCGCTGACGCTGCTCGGGATCTTCGCCGCCGGGTGGTCGTCGAACAACAAGTACGCGCTGCTCTCGGCGCTCCGCATGGTGGCGATGGTCGCGTCGTACGAGATCCCGCTGCTGCTGACCCTCCTGGTGCCGGCGGTGTTCGCGGGCTCGTTCCGCCTCACCGACGTCGTCGAGGCGCAGCGGGGCTTGTGGTTCATCGCCGCCCCCGTGGTCGGGCAGGTCGCGTTCCTCGTCTTCCTCGTGTGCGCCCTCGCCGAAGGGAACAAGGTCCCTCTCGACCTCATCGAGGCGGAGTCCGAGCTGATCGCGGCCTACAACGTCGAGTATTCCGGGATCAAGTTCGCGCTGTTCTACGCCGGCGAGTACGCGCACACGCTGGCGATCTGCGCGCTGGCGGCGACGGTGTTCCTCGGCGGGTACCTCGGCCCGGCGTTCCTTCCGGGGGTGGTCTGGCTGC
>DATKHQ010000030.1:0-1885 GCA_035510175.1 Candidatus Sulfotelmatobacter sp.
CGGATTCTGGAGCGTGCCCGCTTTCGAGTCGTATGCCGATGACACGGTCGCCGCGGCTCGGCTGCGGATCCGGACGACGGTCCTGGGGGGCTGAGGCGCCGCCTCGATCGCCTCTCTCAGCCGCGACAGGGCGGCGGCCTCGATTTGCCGGACGCGCTCGTGCGAAAGGCCGAGTTGCGCGCCGACCTCGATCAGCGTCCGCGCGCGGTCGCCGCCGAGCCCGAATCGTGAGACGAGGACCGCGCGCTCGCGCGCGGGAAGCTGAATGAACGTGGCGCGCAGGCGCTTGCGGCGCTCGGCCAGGATCAGGCCGTCGATCGGCCGCGGTGCGTCGGGATCGTGAAGGGTCGCGCCGTGCGGCGCGCCGTCGTCGAGGTGGCGGGCATCGAGCGAATGGGTCCGCCGCGCCTGCACGCCGCGCTCACGCGCGTGGCGCGGGATGCGGATCAGGTGCGACTGATCGGCGACGGCTTGCAGCACGCGCTTGCGGACCCAGAAGCCGGCGTAGGTGGTCAGGCGCGCGCCGGCCGCAGGATCGAACCGCGCGATCGCCTCAAGAAGGCCGACGAATCCCTCGGCGACCAAATCCTCGAACGGCACCCCGCGATTCCGGTACTCCTTGGCGATGTAGATGACGAGGCCGGTGTTCGCGGCGACGAGGCGCGCCATCTCCTCGCGGTCGCCGCGTCGCGCGCCGGCAGCGATCGGGCTCGATTCCACCGTGCGACCTCCCTCGAGACGGGAAGCGTAGGGGCTCCGCGTGGGGATCGTGTGACGGGGATGTGACGCGTCGGTTGCGGGGTCAGCGCGCGGCGGCCAGGCGCGGGCGCGAAGACACCAGCTCCCGGCGTATACTCCCGCGGACCCACCAGGAGGAGAAAACCATGCGCTGTCCCGTGTTCAAGAGCTTGATCGGAGCGGCTGTCGCCCTGACGTTCGTCCTCGGGATCGTCGCGCTCGTAGCACCCGCCCGCGCCGCGTCGATCGGCGGCGGCTGCATCTGCCCGGACGTCTACGCTCCGGTCACCTGCTCGAACGGACGCACCTACTCGAACGCCTGCGTCGCATCGTGCAACAAGGCGAAGAACTGCGTCCCCTCGGGTGGTATCTAAGAACCATCAACGCCCCTTCTTGGTCGCGACAACGATGATCTTCCCGTCGCGACCCGCGGCGACGTAGGCGGTCCCGTCGTCCGTCGCGACCGCGTTTCGCGCGCCTTCCGCCGTCGGCATCGTCGCGGCCTGGGTGAGTGCGCCGTCGGTGCCGAGGGATGCCACGGTCAGCGTCCCGGCACGGCCCGCCGCGGCGTAGAGCATCCGCGACGAGGGGACGAGATCGATGTTGTCCACACCCTCGCCGGTGGCGAGCTTCGACGCGATCTTTCCGTCCCCGGCCGTGTCGAGGACCTCGACGTGGTCGGTGCAGGCAACCACCAGCCAGCGCCCCGACGGATCGACCGCGAGGCCCCTCGGACCGTTCTCCCCGCACTCCGGATTCCAGGTCGCCGTGACCTTTCTCGAGGCGACGTCGATCCGCAGCGTGCGGTCCTTGTCCTCGAGGTTCGTGTAGAAGACGCCGTGCGCGTCGTCGACGGCGTACCCCTCGGGATCTCCCTCGAGCTTGAGCGACCCGGCGACCTTCGGGGCCTTCGGTGCCGCGGCGTCGAGCATCACGATCGACTGATCGCGCGGTGTCGTGACCCACACCTGCTTCGCGCGGGCGACGTAGGCCACGCCGTCCGGCGAGCTGGGGAGCGTGACGCAGCCGGCCTTCGCGAGTGATTCCGCTTCGACGGCACAGACGTTGGAATCGGCGCGGTTCCCGACATACACGACCCCGTCGCCGACCGTCGCCGAGCTCGGCCCGACCTTGCGCTTCGTGCCGC
>DATKHQ010000031.1:0-5245 GCA_035510175.1 Candidatus Sulfotelmatobacter sp.
CGTCGTCCGCCACGCGGACGACCGCTCCCGGATGGGCGGCGCCGTCGTCGAGCACGTCGTCACGGAATACCCAGGGATGGAGGGACCGCCAGCGCCGCGCGCCCTGGCGTCCGATCCGCACGGTCGGGAGCTGCGCGCCCGGGATCATCTCCACCGTGACTTCCGCGCGCGGGCGGCTGACGTCCGGCGCCGGAACGATCCGGCGAGCGGTCAGTCCTCCGAGTCCTCGCCGTCCACTACCAAGGGCTCATCGTCGAGGATCTCGTCGTCGACCTCGGTATCCGACTCGAACTCCTCGTCGGCCGCCGCGGGCTCCTCTGCCTCCTCGGCGACCTCCTCGTCGTCGGCGGCCGTGAAGGGGTGCTGCGGGAGGAGGCCCTTCTCCTCGAGCTCCTGGCACCGCACGCAGTGCCGCGCCCAGGGCTGGACCTCGAGGCGCTTGGGCGCGATGTCCTCCCCGCACTGCTGGCAGTACCCGTACTCGCCGCGGTCGATCCGGGCGAGGGCGTCCTCGACGAGCAGCAGCTGCTTCCGGTCGAGCTCGGTCAGGGAGAGGAGGAACTCGCGGGCATACGAGTTCACCGCGTAGTCGACGTAGTCCTCGGTGCCGTTGTCGAGATCGGATTGGGAGTCGCCCTTGCTGATCATGTAGGCGTTCATCAGCTCGGCCCGCTTGCGCAGCAGGAGCTCCCGGAAGTGCTGGTGCTCTTTCCGGCGCGACGCCACTGAGGCGGGGCGCGGGGTCGGGCGCACGCGCGGCCGGGGGGCCTCGGCGTCCTTCGCGGCGGCTTTTCCGCCCTTGTTCAGTCCGGCCATGATCTTCCCGAACTTCGGCACGACCCGGACCGGAGGCGCCGCACCCGCCTTTCCGGCGACCTTGGCTCCGGGCTTTCCCGCGGTCTTGGCCACGCTCTTCGGGGCGGGCTTGGCGGCGGCCTTCGGCGCACCCTTGGGCTTCGACTCCGCGGTCTTCGCGATCGCGGGCTTGACGGCCTTCGCCGGTTTCGCGGCGACGGGTTTCTTCGGGGCCACCTTCGCGGACGCGGCCGCCTTCGGGGGCGGCTTCATCTTGGAGGGCTTCGCCTTCATGGAAACCTCTTTCGCTCGTGCGCGACACCCCGTGGTCGGCGAGCGAGAAAGCGCGCCACTATACCGTCCGACCCCGGGACCGTCAACAAAGCAACCCGCTCGGGAAGGTCCTCACGCGGTACCGGATCCCGAGCCACCGCCCTCCGCGAGGGCGGCGTGCGCGGCCGCAAGGCGCGCCACGGGAACGCGATACGGCGAGCAGGACACGTAGTCGAGCCCGGACCGGTGGAAGAACGCGACCGACGCCGGATCGCCGCCGTGCTCGCCGCAGACCCCGACCTTCAGCCCCGGCCGCCCGGCGCGCCCGTCGGCGGTCGCCATCGCCACGAGCTTGCCGACGCCCTCCTGGTCGATGGAGGCGAACGGGTCCCCGGGCAGGATCCGCTCCTTGAGGTATTCCGGAAGAAACTTGCCGATATCGTCCCGCGAGAAGCCGTAAGTCATCTGCGTCAGGTCGTTCGTGCCGAACGAGAAGAACTCCGCCTCCCGCGCGATCGAGGCGGCGACGAGCGCCGCGCGCGGGACCTCGATCATCGTCCCGACGAGCGCCCCGATGGCGACCTTGGATTTCGCCTGCACGCTGGCGACGACCGTCCGCGTGCGCGCGGCGAGGTCGATGATCTCGCGGAGGGAGCCGACGAGCGGGATCATGATCTCGGGATGCACGCGCACCCGGGCGCGCAGGCAGAGCGCCGCGGCCTCGGCGATCGCGCGGACCTGCATCTCGTACACCTCGGGATAGGTGATCCCCAAGCGGCATCCCCGGTGTCCCAGCATCGGGTTCGCCTCGTGGAGCTGCTCGGCGCGCGCCTCGAGGTCCCGGACCGGAACCCGCATCTGTCGCGCGAGCTTCCGGAACTGCTCGGGCGTGCTCGGCAGGAACTCGTGGAGGGGCGGGTCGAGGAGGCGGATCGTCACCGGGAGGCCGTCCATCGCCTTGAAGATCCCCACGAAGTCCTTGCGCTGCATCGGGAGGAGCTTCGCGAGCGCGCGGCGGCGCCCCGCCTCGTCGTCGGCGAGGATCATCTCGCGGACCGCGGCGATCCGCTCCTCCGCAAAGAACATGTGCTCGGTGCGGCACAGCCCGATCCCTTCCGCGCCGAACGCGCGCGCGACCGCGGCGTCGTGCGGCGTGTCGGCGTTGGTCCGCACCTTCAGGCGCCGCGCGTCGTCCGCCCAGCGCATCAGCTGCGCGAACCGGCCGTACAGGCGCGAGCGTTCCGGTCGGAGCGTCTTCTCGACGAGCACCTGCTGGATCTCGCTCGGGTGGGGATCGAGCGTGCCGCGGATCACCTCGCCGGTCGTGCCGTCGATCGACAGAGCGTCCCCCTCGCGCAGGACCTTGCCTCCCGCCTTGAGCGTGCGGCGGACGACGTCGACCTGGAGGGACTCGGCACCGACGACGCAGGGCTTGCCCATGCCGCGCGCGACGACGGCGGCGTGCGAGGTCATGCCGCCGCGGCTCGTGAGGATTCCCACCGCCGCGACCATGCCGGCGAGATCCTCCGGGCTCGTCTCCCTCCGGACGAGCAGCACGCTCTTGCCTTTGCGGGCCATCGCGACTGCGGCGCCCGCCGAGAACGCGATCGCCCCGGCGGCCGCACCGGGCCCCGCGGGCAGGCCCGTTCCGAGCACGCGGCCCTCCTTGCGCGCCTTCTCCTTGTCCTTCGCGTCGAAGATCGGCGCGAGCAGCTGCACGAGCATGTCCGCCTCGACCCGGGCGAGCACGGCCTTGGCGTCGATCACGCCGGAATCGTGGAAGTCGAACGCGATGTTGAGCGCGGCGAGCCCCGTGCGCTTGCCGGTACGCGTCTGGAGCATGTAGAGCGTGCCGCGCTCGATCGTGAACTCGATGTCCTGCATGTCCTCGTAGTGGGCCTCGAGCTTCCCGCGGATCTCGAGGAGCTGCGCGTAGCTGGCGGGCATCGACGCCTCGAGGGAATCGTCGCCCTTCCCGGCCGCCTGCGCCCGGGAAATCGGGCGCGGGGTGCGGATGCCGGCGACGACGTCCTCCCCCTGGGCGTTGGGGAGGAACTCGCCGAAGAAGACGTTCTCGCCGGTCGCCGGGTTGCGCGTGAAGGCGACCCCGGTCGCGCAGTCCTCGCCGAGGTTCCCGAAGACCATGCACTGGACGTTGACCGCCGTGCCGATGTCGTCTGGGATGCCGTACTGGCGCCGGTAGAGCTTCGCGCGCTCGTTCTCCCAGCTGCGGAACACCGCGGCGATCGCGCCCCAGAGCTGATCCCGCGGGTCCTGCGGGAACGCCCTGCCGGTCCTCTTGCGGACCGTCTCCTTGTACTTCTTGACGAGGGCCTCGAGGTCCTTCGCGCCGAGCGCGGTGTCGTCCTTGACGCGCCGCGCCTTCTTGGCCGCCTCGAGCAGGTGCTCGAACGCGTCCTTGGGCACCTCGAGGACGACCCCCGCGTACATCTGGATGAAGCGGCGGTAGGAGTCGAGCGCGAAGCGGCGGTCCCCGGAGGTCGCCGCGAGCCCCGCGACCGCGCGGTCGTTGAGGCCGAGGTTGAGGATCGTGTCCATCATCCCCGGCATCGAGAACTTCGCCCCGGAGCGCACGGAGACGAGCAGCGGGTTCGCGTCGTCGCCGAACCTCTTCCCCTGGAGCGACTCGAGACGGGCCAGCGCCGCGTCGACCTCCGCGTCGAGCCCCGGCGGAAGCGTCCGCCCCAGCTCGAAGTAGCGGTTGCACGCGCGCGTCGAGATCGTGAACCCGGGCGGAACCGGGATCCCGAGCGAGGTCATCTCGGCGAGGTTCGCGCCCTTGCCGCCGAGAAGATCCTTCATCTTCGACGACCCTTCCGCCTGTCCTGCCGCGAAGAAGTAGACGAGCTTGTCCACGATGCGCTCCTATCGCTTGGTGTCGGCCTGTCCCGCGAGCTCCCGGATGTCGAAATCGGCGGTCAGCGTCGTGCGCACTTTGTCGAGGAGGTCGTATCGGTGGTAGGTCGCGGTCATGTTGTCGCGATCCAAGACTAGCGCGTTATCAAAAACGGCCGCGATTGGCTCGACATATGTCGACAGCGACGACACGACCGTGCCGAAATCATGTGCTCTGGATGCCGCCTGGATTCGCGTGGACATTCGCTCGTGAAATTCACTGAGCGCTAGAACCGAGGCATCGGGCTCGGAATAGGCTCCCGGCTCAAACCCGCTGCCTCCAAGGATGACGGCTCGGACTTGGCCGCAAATATTGTCGACGCGCTTGGTCAGCTCGACCAATCGAGCGAAGTTCGCGTTTCCGCGGATCGTCTTGAGGAAGCTGAGCCGAGCAAGGATCTCCGAAATCGACCAGGTGTCGAAATCCGTAGCGCCAGTGCGATTCTTCTGTACCGCTTCCACCTCAAGCGATGTAAACCCTTGATCGATCAGCCAGAGCGCGAGCCTTTCGCGGAGGAACAAATAGACAGTCTGAGATTGGCCCGAGGCGCCGTAGAGCGATTCGATGCTCAGCGGCCAATTCCGCTCACTCAGAATTCGGAACACCCCCGATGCACTCCGGCGGAGTCCGAACGGATCCCGGGAGCCCGTGGGTGTCTCCCCCGCTCCGATCAAACCGGCGATTGTATCGAGGCGGTCGGCAACGGCAACCACGCAGGACACCTCGGATGCGGGCAGAGAATCCTCGGCGCCAACGGGCTTGTAATGATCGGAAATCGCCTCGGCAGCCGCTCGGTCGCCGCCTTCTGCGCCTAGCAACAGTCCGCCGATGGTGCCCTGCAACTCTGGAAACTCACCGACGAGGCTCGTCACCAAGTCCGCTTTCGCAAGCCGCCCCGCCTCAATCGCGGCGTTTCTTTCGCGTTGATCCAAATTGATGAGATCAGCGAGCATGTTCGCGTACTTCGCGATTCGCTCCGCCTTCTCGGCGTAGCTGCCGAGCTTCTTGTGGAACGTGACGCGGGCGAGATCGCTCATCCGGTCGGCGAGCGGCCGCTTGCGGTCCTCGGTCCAGAAGAACCGCGCGTCGTCGAGCCGCCCGATCACCACCCACTCGTTGCCGCGGCGGACGTGACCGGCGGGATCGCGGTCCGTGTTCGCCACCGAGAGGAACGCGGGAAGCAGGCGGTCGCCGGACTGCACGGAGAACGACTTCTGGTGGTGCCGCAGCGTGGTCACGAGGATCGCGCGCGGCAAGTCG
>DATKHQ010000032.1:0-5607 GCA_035510175.1 Candidatus Sulfotelmatobacter sp.
TCGAACGCGAACCAGGACACGAGCGCACCGGTTGCCAGGAGCACCAGCGACTGCGGCCACGAAGACGCGTCCGCGAACGAGCGCCCCACGAACGCTCCGAACACGAGGAGCCACCCGAAGTACGTCCCGACCGGCTCGAAGTGCGGCTTTCGTCGTGCGCGCTCCAGGAGCTTGCCTATCGCGACCGAGACGATGCCGCAGGCGAGCGCCTCGTAGAAGAGCCGGTCGTCGATCGCCTCGTCCCAGTTGCGGACCGGGAACCAGACGCGGACGCCGCGCCATGCGGCGAGCGACGTCAGGGACAGCGAGAAGAGGGTCTTCGAGTCGAACCGGAAGGCCAGGGCCGCATAGAACACGCCGACGAAGAACAGATGCCACGGCCAGCTCGCACCCAGGGGAGTGAACTTCGTCTCGATGAAGGCGAGATCGGTGGCGACGAGAAGGGCGCCCAGGAGAAGCACATAGTCGAACGCGAGGTGCGTTTCTTTCGTCTCGCCCCAGGTGAACGGCGCCGCTTGGCGGTTCGTCCAGACGAGACAACCGGCCGACACCGCTCCGATCGCCACGGCGATCGTCACCGGGCCGAGCCGCGACAGGTTGTCCTTGACGAGGAGGCCGACGCCCGCCACGGTGACGAGCACGCCGAGATACAGCAGCGCGCGCAACTCGTCGCGGACCGAGACCAGCGCGCCCGCCGCGACGCGCCTGAGCCGCGGTGCCACGGCCTGAGGCAGCGACCCGTCGCGCGAGAGCGCCTCCACCGCGCGGACGACGTCGGGGTTCACGCGCGGAGGCTAACTCAGGCGGATCTCTTGCGCGACCTCTGGAGCAGCGGCAGGGCGATCAGCGCGATCCCGCCGAAGGTGATCGCCATGTCCGCGACGTTGAAGATCCCCGTCCGCAAGGGGCCGATGCCGACGTTCATGAAGTCCCGCACGCTGCCGTAGGCGACGCGATCGACGAGGTTCCCGATCCCGCCGCCGATGATCGCCGCCACCGCGATCACCTCGGGCGCCCGGAACCGGGAATCCCGCAGCGTGAGGACGAGCAGCACCAGCAGCACCGCGCCCACGCCCACCACGAACAGCCCGAAGCGCATCGCCGGGGAGAGCGCATGCCCGAGGCTGAGGAACACGCCCGGGTTCATCACGAAGCTCAGGCGGATCGTGTCGCCCAGGAGCGACGTCGGCGCGCCGGCCAGGGTGCGCGCGGCGATCACCTTGGTGACGAGGTCCGAGACGACGATCGCCGTGACGATCGCGACGATGAGGCCGGCCTTCGGCCGGAGGGGCATGCCGGGGGGATGTCCGTCCATGAGCGGCGGATTCTAGCAACTCGCGGGAGGGCTCATTGGGCCGGAACGTCCTGGAAGATCGCGACCGGCGTCCCGGCCGTGTCCGCCGTCCAGCCCGCCGTCGGCGAGCGGGAGTACCCGTAGGTCACCAGCGCGCCGGAATTGACCCGGGAATGCAGCGAGAGGGTGATGGTCGATCCCGACGAGGATACGCCGTCGATCGTGACCGGCGTTCCGGCGCTGGTGACGCCGTACAGGGTCACGTTCGTCGCGACGACCGCCCGGTCGTAGACCAGCTCGATCGTGCGGTTGTTCCCGGCGATGCGCACCTGGGTGAGGCGGGCGGAGGCGTCGATCGGCTGGCCGTAGAAATGCTCGAGCATCTCGCGGGCCATCCGCACGCCCAGCGTCTTGTACCCGTCCACGCTGAGGTGGATCGTGTCGGCGTGCGGCTGGTCGATCGGCACCGCGAGGACCGAGAGCGGATCCTCCTCGACGACCTCCCGCTGCGCCTCCTGGATCGGGATCCAGGTCGAGAGATTCGCCTGCGTGTACGTGGCGAGCTGCACGATGCCGAAGACGAGCCCGGGATCGGCGAGGTCCTCGCGGTACTCCTCCATGAGGGTCTTCAGGTCGGTCTTGTAGAGGAGCGTCCCTCGCCCGGCGTCGGACTCCCCCTGGTACCAGAGGAACCCCTTCGGAGGGGTGGCGAGTTGCTGCGCGCGGACGCGATACAGCAGCGATCCGTAGAGCGTTCCCCGGTCGTCGTGCCGGCTCGGGTTCCGCTGCCACTGGCTGTAGAGATTCGTCCCCCCGAGAGGCCCGGGGATCACCCCCACGGGAACGCCCGTCGCCTGCGTGATCTCCTTGGCGAATCGCAGCATCATCGAGTGGGCCGGGGTCTCGTACGACACCCGGTCGACCTGATCGGTGCCGTCGTCCATCGGCTCGGCGGCGCGCTTCCAGACGTAGTCGTTGCCGAACAGGTGTACCCGGTCGATGGGCGCCTCGGCGTTGGCGAGCGTCCCCGAGTACCCGGACATGTTGCTCTGTCCCGCCGCGATGAAGATGTCGCCGACCGCGATCTCGTCGAGCCCCGCCGATGCGAGCACCGCGCCGTCGCTCGTCCGGACCAGCCGCACCTCGACGTCGTAGTTCCCGCCGGCGGGCACACCCGCCAGGTCGAGCGCCCCGTCGGCGCCGTCCGCGGGAGCCAGCGCGACCTGATGGTCGGTCCAGTCGTGGCCCGGGAGCGGGCCGCCTCCCGCCGACGGGACGACCCGCGCCTGGACGCTCCCGGCCTCGGCGAGGTGATAGGAGAAGCGCAGGGGGACCGTCGCCTTCCCGGACCCGTCGCGCTGGAACACCTTCCAGTCGGTCGACCAGGAGTAATCCTTCCGCAGCGCCAGCGGCGCCGCCGGCGTCGCGTGCGTCACCGTGATCCGCTTGAGCGCGCGGGGGCCTCCGAAGTAATCGCTGATCACCGCCCCGCGCCCCGCGTACAGGTGGTCGTCGGCGATCGGGAAGGTCGCATAGTCGTCGGTCCAGGTCGCCCCGTCGAGGGCGTCGACGTGAAGCGTCGAGGTCGCGTCCGGACCCTTCTCGAGGCGGAGCCGCATCCGGCCCCCGGGCGGGATCGCCGGGCCCTGCTGCATCGGCACGCTCTGGGCGTGGCGATCGAAGAAGCGCAGGGTGTCGTCGGAGTAGATCTGGAGGATCACCCCGTTTCCCGCGTTCCATCCGTACGCCCCGTCGGACCAGAGCTCGACGCTCGCGACCTGGGGCGCCTCCTCGACGTCGAGCCACACGGTCGTGTCGGCGAACGGCATCGGCGCATCGAGCCGGTCGAAACGGTCGCTGACGCCCACGCCCGCCGCGTCGTACGAGGCGCCGTGCTCGCCGTCGACCTCCTTCACCGTGAGCGTCTGGCCGGAGGGCCCGACCTGCGTCATCGCCGCCGGGCGAGCGCCGGCGGCGTCTGCCTCGAAGTCGTAGGTGTTGGGGTCGCAGGCGTCTCCGACCCCGTTTCCGTCCTGGTCGGCCTGCGACGGGTTGGCGACCGTCGCGCAGTTGTCCCTGTTGTCGGGAGCAAGGTCGCCGTCGGTGTCGATGCACGGGGCGCCGTTCGGGCGCTCCGTCCCCGCGCTATCGGCGCCGAGCGTTCCCTCTCCGTCCGCGTTCGCCCCCGCGACCAGGAAATAGAGCAGCCCCCCCGGCACCGGCGCGTCGTCGATCGAGGCCTCGAGCCCGGCCGTCCGGTAGACGCGGCAGGATTGGTCGTGCGCCGCGGGAGCGGCCCCCTCGTACACGTCGTAACTGTCGGCGCCGGGGGCCGCCGACCAGGCGAGCGTCGTGCGATCGGCGCCGAACGCGAGGTCCTGCGGGACCTCGCCGGGGACCGCCGCGAGCGACGGAGCGCTCGCGATCGCAGCGGCCGCGATCGCGCGCCTCATGATCGTCCCCCGGCCGGTCATCGACCTCCCCCCTCGGGCCCGCCCTCTCATATACGGCGGCTCGCGCCGGCAGGTCGGCTCAAGACGCGCCCTTCGCGGCGGCCTTCGCCCGCTCCTCCTCGACGAGCACCCGCCGCAGGACCTTGCCGATCATCGTCTTCGGCAGCTCCGCGCGGAATTCGACCTGCGTCGGAACCTTGAACCCCGCCAGGTGTAGCCGGCAGAACGCGATGATCTGCTCCGGCGACGCGGTGCGCCCGGGCTTGAGCACGAGGTAGGCCTTGACCGTCTCGCCGCGGTACGGATCGGGGACACCCGCGACCACCGCCTCCTGGACCGCCTCGTGCCGGACGAGGACCTTCTCCACCTCGCTCGGCAGCACCTTGAGCCCCGACGCCGAGATCATGTCCTTCTTCCGGTCGACGATCGTGACGTACCCCTCGTCGTCGATCCTCGCGATGTCCCCGGTGAGCAGCCAGCCGTCGCGGATCGCCGTCGCGGTCTCGTTCGGCTTGTTCCAGTAGCCGAGCATGACCTGCGGCCCCTTGACCGCGAGCTCCCCCTCGGCTCCGGTGGCGAGCGGCGCCCCCGACTCGAGGTCGACGATCTTCACGTCGGTGTCTGGGAGCGGCAGGCCGATGCTCCCGACCTTCCGCTTTCCGAAGAGCGGATTCGCGGTCGCGACCGGCGACAGCTCGGTCATCCCGTACCCCTCCACGAGACGCCCGCCGGTCAGGCGCTCGAAGGTCTCGGCGACCTCCACCGGCAGCGGCGCCGACCCGGACAGGCAGAGCTTCACGCTCCCCAGGTCGTACTTGGCCACGTCGGGGTGGTTGTTGATCGCCGTGTAGAGCGTCGGAACCCCAGGGAAGATCGTGGCGCCCGTCTTCTGGATCAGGCGCATCACGCCCTCGATCGGCCGCGGCCGCGGCACCAACACGAGCGTCGCCCCCGCGTAGACGCCGAAGATCATGCACACGGTCATCCCGTACACGTGGAAGAACGGGATCGCGGCCATCACCGTTTCCCTCCCGCGCTCCGCGCGCACGAACCACGCCGACAGCTGGAGCGTGTTCGCCACGAGATTGAAGTGGGAGAGCATCGCCGCCTTCGGGATCCCCGTCGTTCCCCCCGTGTACTGGAAGAGCGCGACGTCCCGCGGCTCGACGGCGATCCGGGGCGGCGAGGGGGGGTACTTCGCGAGAAGATGCGGCAGGAAGAAGATGTCTGCCTGGGGCCGGACCCGGACGCGCTCGCCGTGGATGCGCTGGACGAGGTGAACGATCTGGCGGAACGGAAACGACATCGTCTCGGCGGCGTCGATGACGATCACCCGGCGGACCGCGGTCTCCTGGCGGATCTCCCGGAGCCTCGGGAAGAACGCGTCGAGCAGGATGATCGTCTCGGCCCCGGAGTCCACGAGCTGCTCCCGCATCTCGCGCGAGACGTAGAGCGGGTTTATGTTGACCGCGATCGCGCCGAGGCGGAGCAGGCCGAAGAACACGACGGGGAACTGCGGGCAATTCGGGAGCATGATCGCGACCCGGTCTCCCTTGCGCACGCCGAGCTGGTACAAGGCGGTCGCGAACCGCAAGGTGGCGTCGCGGAGCGCGGCGTACGTCATCCGCGACGGCGGCAGCTTCGGGTCGACGAAGAAGGTCAGGGCCGTGCGCTCGGGATACTCCTTCGCCGAGGCGTCGAGGAGGTCGGGGAGCGTCCAGGGAGGAATCGTGACGGTCGGCGGAACGCCTTCCTCGTAGAATCGGGTCCAGGGCGGGCTCATGGGGCTCCTCCCGGCTGGAGGGACCGCGATGCTACACGCAGGCGCGTCGAAGGTCACGATCCTCGCGGTCGGACTCG
>DATKHQ010000033.1:0-5080 GCA_035510175.1 Candidatus Sulfotelmatobacter sp.
CACCTGCACGAGGACCTGCGGGTTCTGCAACGTCAAGAGCGGCCGCCCGAGCGCGGGCGTCGATCGGAGCGAGCCGGAGCACGTCGCGGAAGCGGTCTTCCGGCTCGGGCTGCGTCACGCGGTCATCACGAGCGTCGACCGGGACGACCTCACGGACGGCGGCGCCCGGCACTTCGCGGACGTGGTCGCCGCGGTCCGCGCCCGCGTCCCGTCGTGCGCGGTCGAGGTGCTCACCCCGGACTTCAAGAGGAAGCCCGGAGCCCTCGACGTCGTTCTCGACTCCGGTCCGGCCGTGTTCGCGCACAACGTCGAGACCGTGCCGAGGCTCTACAAGACCGCGCGGCCAGGCTCGAGCTATTCGGGGTCCGTCGGGCTGTTGCGGGCGGCGGCCACGAGGCGCGATCGCGAGCGGTCTGCGCTCCGCGTGAAGTCCTCGATCATCGTCGGTCTCGGCGAGGAGGACGCCGAAGTGCTCGCCGTGATGCGGGACCTGCGCGCCGCCGGGGTCGACGTCGTCACGCTCGGTCAATACCTGCAGCCCACGACCGGGCACCTGCCGGTCGCGCGATGGGTCCATCCCGACCAGTTCGCCCGCTTTCGTGACGACGGCATGGCGATGGGGTTCGCTCACGTGGAGTCCGGTCCCCTCGTGCGCTCGTCCTACCACGCCGAGCGTCACAGGCCGGATCCGCCGCCCCTCGCCGAGGCCGCGGCCGGATCCTAGTGCTTCGTAGGCGACGGGGCCGGGGGGATGTAGGGAACGCCGAGCCTGCGGCCCGCCAGGAAATCGTCGACGTCTCGGTTGAGCGCGGCGAGCTCGTCCGGATTCGTCCCCACGTACTTCCGCACGAGGCGACCTTCGGCGTCGAGCAGGAAGGTCATCGGCACCGTGGCGATCCCGCCGAACGCGTACGCCACCGAGTTGTCGCCGCTCAACAGCACCCGGTAGCTCACTCCGGCGTCCGCCGCGGCCTTGCGGACCGCATCCGGGGTCGTGCGGTCGATGACGACGATCCCGAGCGTCGTCAAGCCGTCGGCAGCGTGGCGCGCGGAGAGCTTCTGGATCTCCGGCATCTCCTCGCGGCACGGCTGGCACCATGTCGCCCAGAGGTTGACCAGTGTCAGCTTCGCGCCGCCCCACGTCAGGCGGACTGCTTTCCCGTCGAGATCGGTGACCGTCGCAGGGGCGATCTTGTCGCCCGGAGCGAGCGCCACGCCGATCGAGGGGGGCGCCTGGGAACTGTCCGCGTGCGGCGTGGGTCGGGCGACCACGGGGCTGGCCATGGCTGCCGTCGTGGCGGCGACCGCGACGATCGCGGCGACGGCGGCGCCGACCGGAACGGGAAAGCGGCTCACGGCCCCTCCGCAAGATCGAGACTGGAGCGGGAAACGGGACTCGAACCCGCGACCCCGACCTTGGCAAGGTCGTGCTCTACCAACTGAGCTATTCCCGCTCGTGCGCGCTCGCGCCACCGGCAAGCGCTGGAGGATAACGCACCCCCCGTGGGGCGTCAAACATCGGGACGGAACGCGTCGCGAATGTGGCGCACGCGGGCGCGCCCGTTCTCGGCGACGACCTCGACGACGTCGAACCGGCAGGCGCGCTCCGACCAGCCGGCTCTCGTCAGGAACGCCTGAGCGGCGCGTGCGAGCCTCCGCTGCTTGGCACGGGTCACCGCCTCGCCGGGCGTCGCGAACGACGTCGTGCTTCGCGATTTGACCTCAACGAAGACGACGAGGTCGCCCTCGCATGCGACGAGATCGACCTCCCCCCAGCGCGTCCGGAACCGCCGCGCCACCACGCGCAGCCCGACCGAGGTCAGGTGGCGCTCCGCGACCGCCTCGCCGGCGAGGCCCAGTCGGTGCCGGGGATCGATCTCGGGAGGCGGTTCCATCGCGCTTCGCAGACTGCCGCCGAAGCCCCGCTCCGTCGAGAGGCGGGCGCTCCGTGCAGGGTTGCGGATCGGCGACGTTCCCGGGTTTCAGCTCCGGCCGGGCGGCCCGCCCACGTCTCGCCGCCAGCGGACCCCCTGCGGTGTGTCCTCCAGCACGATCCCCCGGTCGAGGAGGAGCTTGCGGATCCGGTCCGCCTCTGCGAAATCGCGGGAGGCCCTAGCCATGGTCCGTCGCTCGATCAGCGACTCGATTTCCGGCGCGAGCATCTCGGCGCTCTTTTCGATCACGCCGAAGACCGCATCGGCTCGGGCCAGAGCGTGCCGGAGGGCGCCCGCGGTCTCCCTCGGGAGCTCCCCCCGGTCGAGCGCGGCGTTGGCCTCGCGGATGATGCGGAACAGCGCGCCGAGCGCTCCGCTGACGTTCATGTCGTCGGCGAGCGCCCCGGCGAGCTCGCGCTCGAAGGCGGCGATCTTCGCGTCGAATCCCGGATCGGTCCCGTCCGGCAGGGGCTCGCGGTCGAGCCGGGCGTACAGAGCGTCGAAGCGCTGGAGCTCCTGCGCCGATCGTGCGAGCGCGTCGAACGTGAAGTTCAGCGGCGAGCGGTAGTGCGTCGCCAGGAGCAGGTAGCGCAGCGCCCGCGGGTCGCTCCCCCTCGCGACCAGATCGCGCAGCGTGTAGAAGTTCCCCTTCGACTTCGACATCTTCTCGGCGTCGACCATCAGGTGCGCGGCGTGCATCCAGTACCTCACGAACGGCCGGCCCGTTGCCCCCTCGCTCTGGGCGATCTCGTTCTCGTGGTGAGGGAAGATGTTGTCCACGCCTCCCGTGTGGAGGTCGAAGCTCTCGCCGAGGTACTTCATGCTCATCGCCGAGCACTCGAGGTGCCACCCCGGCCGGCCGGCGCCGTAAGGACTCTCCCAGGAAGGCTCGCCGGGCCTGTGCCCCTTCCACAGGACGAAGTCGCGGGCGTCGTCCTTCTCGTACTCGTCGCTGTCGACGCGCGCTCCGACCTTGATCTCGCGCGCCTCTAGGCTCGAGAGCCGCCCGTACGTGGGAAACGATTCGATCCGGAAGTAGAGCGAGCCCTGGCTCGCATAGGTGTGGCCGGTTTCCTCCAGCTTCCTCGCGATCGCGATCATCTCGGGAATGTGGTCGGTCGCCCGGGGATAGTGCTCGGCGCGCTCGATCCCGAGCGTGTCCAGGTCCTCGAAGAACGCCCGGATGAACGGGGCCGTCACCTCGTCGATCGTCGTCCCGTGGGCGATCGCCTTCGCGATGATCTTGTCCTCGATGTCCGTGATGTTCATCACCTGCGTGATGCGGAAGCCGAGGTGGCGGATCGTGCGGCGGAGCAGGTCCTCCCACACGTAGGTCCGGAAGTTCCCGATGTGGGCGAAGTCGTACACGGTGGGCCCGCACGTGTAGAGGCGGACGTGCCCCGGCGTGATCGGCTCGAGGTCTTCCGTCCGGCGTGTCAGCGTGTTGAAGACGCGCATGGCCGGACATTCTAGCCGGAGCAGCCCAGTCTGACGGTGGGCCGCCCCGTCAATCCTCGACGATCCGGAACGCCGCCTCCCCCGAGGTGCGCTCTCCGCCGACGCGGTCCTTGAGCGACACCGAGACGCGGTATTCGCCCGCAGGCCAGTCCCCGATCGGGAGCGCGACGCCCATCGAGGGCCCGGTCGCGGCGCGGACCGACAGCGGCTTGCCGATCTGCTTGTCCCCCTTCGGGCCGACCAGGACGAAGCGGAGCTCGACGTCCACCTTCGGCTTCCGCGTCCGGGGGTCGGTGGCGGCGCCGTAAACCTGAAAGTAGACCCGCAGCAGATCGGCGCGGTGGAAGATCCCGCCGGGCTTCGGGACCACCTCTTCCGAGCCGACGGTGAACCGTCCGTCGGACCCCGCCGGCGCCGGACCGAAGCTCGCGGCGGGAACGACGGAGCTGATCGACAGCCCATCGGAAAGATGCGGCACGGCGATGCGAACGTGCCGGACCAGCAACGCATCGTGGGTCACGTCCTTGACCGCGTACCGGACGGCGTACGTCTGTCCCGGGGCCAAGTACTCGGACCCGGAGAACAGCGCCGGCCCACGAGGCGTTCCCGCCGGATCCCGCGTGAGCGGGACCGTGCGACTCTCCCCAGGAGAACCGGGGGTCCCCGCCGGCCGGATCGACACGGCGCCGAGGTAGCTTCCGTCTCCCGTCGCGGGAGCGCCGTCGGCCTCGGGTTGGGTCCCCAGCATCTCGAGGGTCAGCAGCGTCAGAACCGATCCGTCGCGCGCGAGGAAGAAAAACGCCTCCGGGACGAGCGCGTGGACATCGGACGCGGAAGCGGCCGCCGTGTCGTCGTGCACGCCCGGCACATCGGGCTTCTCGGGACGCTCGGGCGGGGCGATCCCGCCCGGGATCGACGTGAGCAAGGCTCCCAGCCAGTTCCGCAGCCGCGACTGGGAGAGCCAGGGGTTCCGCTCGATGATCCGGTTGATGGCGCTCGACCGCTCCCAGTCGAGGGCGACCGACGTCATGTCGTGCGCTGCCGGACAGTCCGCGTCGAGCCGGTAGTCCGGCTCCGCGCCGCAGCGGAAGAAAACGATGTGCAGGTCCGAGGCCGGATCGTTCTCGGTCCCGTAGACCCACTCCTCGGTGTCGGCGGCCAGAATGCCTCCCGGGCCGTGCCGGGTGCTCGACGGCTCCCCGAGGAGTATGAAGACCTTGCCGCGATCGGTGCGCCAGCCGGGAGCGCTGACCGTACCGAATCGCGCGTCGGCGGCCCGGCAGCGGGACTCGAATGCCTCGCGGAATTCGTTGCGCGGCGTCGACGCATCCTTATCGACGCTCTTCCAGAACCGCTCGATGAACGCGTCCCGCTCGCCGTTGGTCTTGAGGCGGCCGAAGGCGTCGTACTCCTCCGGGGTCAGGAGGTAGCTCACGGGTCCGTCGCGCCACCCCTTCAGATTCGTCCCCGCGACGAGCGGCGTGACGCAGAGGGCGGCGGCCAAGACGGTCGCGACGCCGGGACATCGCGCGATCATACCTCTCCCAAACGACGGAGGCCGCCCCGTCGGCGGCCTCCTCGAGCGAACGTCGCGATGCGGACGGCCCTAGAACGCCAGACGCATCCCGAGCTGGTACTGCCGGCCGAACCGCCGGTAGGCGTCGTTCGCGCCGTTGAGCTGCTGCCCG
>DATKHQ010000034.1:0-7083 GCA_035510175.1 Candidatus Sulfotelmatobacter sp.
GGTGCGCACCCCGGACGTCCTGGTCGGGATGACCATCGAGCATCTCGACGCGCTGGCGGCGCGGTACCCGAGAGACCCCGGGCGCCGTTTCGTGCTCCGCGCGTTCGAGCGCGGCCCGATTCCCGAGGCCGGAGCGCCCAACCTCGACGATCCGGTGCTGGGCCCGATCGCGAGCTACCGGGCCGCGTGGGACGTCATCCGGCCCAGCGTCGAGCACATGGTGCTGTGGCTCAAGCACGCCGCCTGACCGAGAAAGCCTACGTGCGCGCCGTCGAGGACGCCTGGTCGCGCGTGCGCGGGCGCGCGGTCGTTCTCTCCCCGCGCGAGTTCGAGCTGGTGGCGGGATGGCGCCGGCGGGGGATATCGCTCGCGCTGGTCCTCGAGGCGCTCGCGCACCAGACGCGACGCGCGTCGCGGCGCGGCGGCTCCCGCAGCCTCGCGGCGCTCTCGCCGGCGGTCGAGGCGGCCTGGGAAGCGGTTGCGGGCGGACGCAGCGCCGCCCTCGTCCCGGTAGCCGCCGCGCTGCGGCCCGATCCTCTCCTCGCGTGGAGGCGGCGCGCGGCCGAGCAGGCCGACACGGGGATCGGACGTCTGCTCGCCCGGCTGCTCGCGGAAGCGGACCGCGGGGTGAGCGCGGCCGAGCTCGACATCGCCCTCGACGCGGAGATCCTCGCCGCCGCGGACCCCGCGCTGCGCGCGGCGGCGGAAGCGGCTGCCGAGGCCGCGCTCGCTCCGTTCCGCGGGCGCATGAGCGAGCCGGAGCTGGCGCGCACGCGCTCGCGCGCCACGACCGATCATCTTCGCGCCGCGTGCGCGCTCCCTCGACTGACCCTCGTTTGAGCGGTCCCGAACGATGGCGTGGGTCGCGGGCCTGAGGTAGAGTTCGCTCGTCCCGCCTCCGGAAACGCGCGATGTCGCGTCCCGCCTCCATCTCTCCGATGCTGCTCGTGGCCGCCGCGTTCGTCGCGGGCGCCGCATGCTTCGCGCCGGAGGTTCCCGCGCGCATGGGGGCCATTGCAGCGGCCGGCGCGGCAGCCTCTGCTCTGGTCCTGTGCCCGTCGCGCGGTGTTGCCGCGGCCGCCGCGGCCGCGGCGCTGTGCGGAGCCGCGGTGCAGGCGCACGCGTGGCACGCGTCCACGGCGCGCCTGCAGGCCTGGGACGTCGCCGGAGGATTCGCCGGCGAGCGGGAGGTTTCGGGGATCGTTCTCGCCTCTGCCGAGACGGGCTCCCAAGGGGAGCGCGTCTTCCCCGCGCGGATCGTCTCGCCGGGTCTCCCGCCGCTCGCCGTCCAGATTGTCGTCATCCGCGTCCCTGCGGAGGACGCGGGCCGGATCGATGCGCTCCGGCGCGGGGACGGCTTCACGGCGTGGGGACGGCTGCGACCGCCGTCCGAAGCCCCGGGCGTCTCGGTCGAGCAAGCGCGGCGGTCGCTGGCCGCGCGCGGGTTCGACGCTCTGGCCCGGGTCAAGAGCTCTCGCCTGGTCGCACGGTCCTCGGCCGGCGCGTGGTCCCCCGCGCGCGAGATCGACGGGGCGCGCGCGGCGGCGATGCGTCGCCTGGACCGGCTGTTCTCGGACCGACCCCGCGCGCGCGGCCTCATCGGGGCCATGCTCCTCGGCGAGCGGGGGCTCCTCGCCGACGACGACCTCCAAGCGCTGCGCGATTCCGGCCTGATCCATCTGATCTCGATCAGCGGGTTTCACACCGGCATCACGCTCGTCGCCCTCGTCGCGCTCCTGAGGCGCCTGCGCGTCGGTCCGGTCGCGCTCGCGTTGCTCGGCGCGTGTCTCCTTCCGGCGTTCGCGCTGTTCGTCGGGGAGCAGGCCTCGGTGCTCCGCGCATGCGGCGGGCTCGGCATCGTGCTCGTGGGGCGAGCCGCGGGGCGCGACGTCGACGGCCTCGCCTCCCTCGGCCTCGCGACCGCCGCACTGGTGGCCGCCTGGCCTCCGCTGATCTGGAGCGTGGGGTTCGAGCTGAGCGTCCTGGCGACCGCCGGGCTTCTCGCCCTCGGCCGACCGGCCGCGGCGTACCTTCCGGGTCCGTCCCTCCTGCGCGCGTCCCTGGGCGTCTCGCTCGGCGCGTATCTCGCGACGGCGCCGCTGCTGGCCCTGGTCTTCGGCCGCGAAGCGCCGGTCTCGCTGCTGTCGAATCTGGCGGCGGGAGCGTTGTGCGCGCTCTGCCTTGCCGCCGGGGCCGCGGCCCTGGCACTCGGAAGCGTGGCGCCGCTCGGTGCCGCGATCGTCGCGGCCGCCTCGGCGAGCAGTGACCTGCTGGTCGATACGGCGCGCCTCGCAGCCCGCGTCCCCGGCGGTCACGTCCGCGTCGCGGCGCCGCCCGCCGCTCTGTTGCTCGTCTACGCGGCGCTCCTCGTCGTGGCGTGGGCACAGCCGGGCTCGTGGCCGCCGCCGGCGAGGCGCCTCGCTGGACTCGCCCTGGCACTCGCCGTCGTCGCGCTCCACGTCGGTCCGGCTCCGGCATGTCGCGCACGCGTGTCCGTCCTGGACGTCGGACAGGGGCTCGCGGTGGTGCTCGAATCGGGGGACGGGCGCTGCCTCTTGTTCGACGCGGGACCGGCGGGGCACGGCCGGCCGGATGCCGGGGACCGGATCGTCGTCCCCGCGCTCCTGGCGCGCGGGTGCCGGAGGATCGAAGCGCTCATCCTCTCCCACGATCACGACGACCATGCCGGAGGAGCCACCTCGGTCCTGGACGGGCTCGAGGTCGGCGAGCTGTGGCTCGGGGTGGGGGCGTCGCAAGACCCGCTCTCCCGCGCGCTCGCGGCCGCCGCTGTCCGGCAAGGCACCGCGGTGGTGGCCGTCGCCGCGGGCGACCTGCGTCCGCGCGGCGGCATCGCCCTGGAGGTCGAGCACCCGGCGCGCGCGGATCGCCGCCGCCCGATGAACGATCGCTGCGTGGTGGTTCGCGCGCGCTTCCCGTCGGGGGCGGATGCGCTGCTTCCGGGAGACATCGAGGCCGGCGCCGAAACGGAGATCCTCGCCCGGGGGGCAAGGCTATCCGCCGGCTTACTCGTCGCCGCGCATCATGGGGCGAGCGGCAGCAACACCGAGGCGTTCCTCGCGAGCGTCCGCCCGCAGTGGTTCGTGGTGTCGTGCGGGCGGCAAAATCGGTTCGGGCATCCCGGTCCGGCGGCCCTCGCGCGCGCGGTGCACGTGGGAGCGAGCGTGATGCGCACCGATCGCGATGGAACCGTCGTGCTCGTCCCGGCGGACCACGCCTGGAGGCTAGGTCAGCGAGAGGGGAACGGGAATGAAGCAGAGGAGGAACATCGCGAGCAACAGGACGGCGATGACGATCCGCGCCGGACCGAGCGACTCTCCCTCCCCGGCGAGGCGCGGGTGACGGCTGCGGAGGAAGAGGAGGATCCCGAGCCAGAGCGTGTAGGCCGAGACCGCACGTTCGACGAGCGTCTGTCCGGCGACGAGCACCGCCACGGCGGCGATCGTCGCCCAGGAGAGCACGCGGTGGGCCCTCGGCGAGATTGCGAACACGGCGTGACCTCCATCGAGCTGTCCGACGGGGAAGAGGTTCATCGACGTCACGAGCAAGCCCACCCATGCCGCGCCGAACACGCCGTTGACCTGGATCTCATTGGCGCCGTGAAACGCCCTCTCGAACACGAGCGAGATCAGCGGCGAGCCAAGCTGCATGCCGTGGAGGTCGGCCGTGGCCGGTACTTCCGCCGCCCGGAGCACGCCGGCGACGAGGACCGGAAACGCCACGACGAACCCGGCAACGGGACCCGCCGCCGCGATGTCGAACAGGGCGCGGCGCGACGGAACGATCCCCCGGATTCGGATGACCGCGCCGAACGTGCCGATGAACAGGGGGATCCCGGGGAGGAAGAACGGAAGCGTCGCCGGAACGCCATAGCGCCGGCAGGCGAGGTAGTGCCCCATCTCGTGGGCCATGAGGATCGTCAGGAGCAGGAACGCATACGGCAACCCGGCCGCGATGCGCGCCGGGGCGTAGTTTTCGGGATTGGCGAACGAGCCCGTGAAGGTTCCCTCCCAGAACCAGCTTCCGGCGAGCGCGGCGGTGACGAACGTCGCCGCGAGCAGCGCGAGATGGAGCCCCCAACGCTGGGGGGTCTCGGGTTGGGGGAGCGTGGGCGGGGGGGGCCGCCATGCCTCGCCGAGCACTTCCGGTGAGACGGGCTGGGGTGCCGAGAGATCGTCCAACGCAGGCCTCGCCGGGAATTGGAGACGGGCGGTCGAGTATAGCCTGCGGTGTCCGCCGCACCGGACGCTCCCGGTACTCGGCGGAGGACGCCCGGGGGCGGGAACTCCCCTGGCACCGGGAGTTTTTTGCGGGTATGAATGTTGCTGTAGGACGAGGTGTGGACTGTACGGTCCGAGGAGGTGGCCGATGAGAAACCGAATGGTCGGTCTCGCGGCAAGCGCAGCGGTCGTCTGTTTCCTCTCCTTCGCCCCGTCGGCGGCGGTCGGCGCCGCCGGCCGTAGCCGGGCCGCGGTCCCTCACGGCGGGGGCGGCGGCGGTCACGCCGCTCCGGCGGGTACGGCAACCCGCGGCGGAGTGCCTCCTCACGGCACCGCGAACGGAACCGCGCGTTACGGATACGGCTACTACGGCGGGCACGGCTACTGGGGCGGCTACTACCCGTACTACCCCTACTGGGGCTGGGGCGCGTACTGGGGATACCCGTACTGGGGCGTCGGCTGGAGCGTGTCCTGGGGCTGGCCGTATTACTACGGCCCCTACTACGGCGGCGGCTACTACGGTCCGGCGTACACCTACGACGGCCCGCCGCCGCACCCCTCGGGCCCGGCGGTCGTGTACACCGACATCAATCCGAAGAAGGCCCAGGTCGTGCTCGACGGGCAGCTCGTCGGGTCGGCCAAGGACTTCAGCGGACGCTGGGACGAGCTCAAGATCGACCCCGGGCACCACACGGTGACCTTCCGGCAGGAAGGGTACAAGTCCCTCACGTACGAGATCGAGGCGCAGGCCGGCGCGAGCTACCACCTCACCGAGACGATGGCCGCCGGGAACGGAGACGATCACCGCGTGATCGCGGCTCCTGCCGAGCACCATGCCGAGGAGAAGCCGGTCGCGGCCGAGGGGAACGGGAACGCTCCAGCCGCCGCGCCGCCTCACGACGCAGGGGTCGCGCGGGGTTTGATCCGGATCCGGGTCACGCCGGAGGACGCCAGCGTCTACCTGGACGGCGAGTTCCTCGGGATGGGCTCGGAGCTTGCCCGCCTGCACGGCGCGATCCCGGTCGCGACCGGCGAGCACAAGCTCGAGATCGTGCGTCCGGGATACGCGAGCGACGTGCGGACCGTGCGGGTCGGGGACGACGGCAACGCGGCGCAGGTCGAGGTCGTGCTCTCCAGGGAGCACGCGCCGTAGATCAGATCAGGTTGCGGAGGTTCTTGCCCGGTTTGAACCGGATCGTCTTGCCCGGGGGGATCCGGACCTCCCGTCCCGTCCGCGGGTTCCGGCCGATCCCCTTCTTGCGCGGCTTGACCTGAAAGACGCCGAAACCCCGCAGCTCGATCCGCTCGCCCCGGCGCATCGCGGATTTCATCGCGTCGAACACCGCCTCGACGGCGTCGACCGCCTTGACCTTCGTGATCGAGGCGTCGTCGGACACCTTGTTGATGATGTCGGCCTTGATCATCCGGAAGTCTCCCGAGCCCGAAGCCGCGAGTCTAGGAAGCGGGCTCGGCGCTGTCAAGGGCGGGGGTGTTCTAAGCCCTTAAGCGGCTGAGGGTTACGGCCCTCGTTCCTTGAGTGCACGTGGGGCGGCGTGGTAGGGTGCGGCCGCCTCCGGAAAGGACGTGTCGCGAGGGTATGGTCGAGCTTCCCGTCGTCGCCGTCGTGGGCGCGCCCAACGTCGGAAAGAGCACGCTGTTCAACCGGCTGGTCGGGCGCCGGGCGGCGCTCGTCACCAACGAGCCCGGGCTCACGCGCGACCGGATCTACGGCCGCGTCGATCGCGGCGGAAGGCCGTTCCGTCTCGTCGACACGGGAGGGCTCAGATTCGATCACGTCCCGTTCGGCAAGGAGATCCTCCTCCAGGCCGAGGCCGCGCTGGGCGAGGCCCGGCTCGTTCTGTTGGTATTCGACGCGCGAGGCGGCCTCACCGCGGCCGACCGCGAGGTCGCGGCGTACCTGAGGCGGCGGGGAGCCGCGGTGCTCGTCGTGGCGAGCAAGGTGGACGGGGACGCGCAGGAGGCTCTCGCCCACGAGGGGCACGAGCTCGGGCTGGGCGAGCCGCTTCCGGTCTCGGCCGAGCACGCGCGCGGCCTCGACGACCTGCTCGCCGCGATCGACGTGCGCCTCGGTGATCCCGACGCGGGGGAGCACCCGGAGGACAATGCCACGGCTCCGGTCAAGATCGCGATCGTCGGCCGCCCAAACGTCGGCAAGTCGTCGCTGGTCAACCGGCTGGTCGGGGCCTCCCGCATGATGGTCAGCGACATCCCCGGCACGACGCGCGACGCCGTGGACACGAGCATCGAGCGCGGCGGCCGCGCCTACGTCCTCGTCGACACGGCCGGCCTGCGGCGCCCCGGAGGCGTCCACGAGACCGCGGAGTCGCTGTCGGCGATGCGCACGCGCCAGGCGATCGAGCGCGCGGACGTGGTGATCCTCGTTCTCGACGGGACCTCGCCGATCGCGGCCCAGGACGCCCGGATCGCCGGATACGCTTCGGAGGCGGCGCGCCCGGTGGTCGTCGCGGTGAACAAGTGGGACCTGGTCGAGGGTCGCGAGGCGCGGGCGAAGACCTGGGAGGCCGACATCCGCGCGCGGTTGAAGTTCGTCAAGGAGGTCCCGTTCGTCTACGTCTCGGCGAAGTCCGGCCAGCGTGTCGACCGGCTCCTGGCGCACGTCGACGAGGTGTACGCGGATGCGTCCCGCCGCGTCCCGACTCCGGCCCTCAACCGCTGGTTCCAGGAGGAAGCCGAGCGCGAGCGACGCTCTCCCGCCAAGGGAGGCTCGATCCGGCTGTTCTACGCGGCCCAGACCGGGATCCGGCCCCCGCGGTTCGTCCTTTTCTGCAACGACCCGCGGCGCCTCCATTTCTCGCTGCGCCGG
>DATKHQ010000035.1:0-8926 GCA_035510175.1 Candidatus Sulfotelmatobacter sp.
CGGGCGCCTTCGCGCGCAGCAACGCGAGCAATCGGTCCGACGGGGCGGCGGTGTTCACGGCTGGACCTCGATCCGGCGGAGCCGCAGCTCCGCGGATGTGGCGGACGAAACGAAATCGTATCATCCGCGTCGCCGGGCGGGAATACGCGAGGCCGCCCGCGGGTTATCCCAGCGGGAGGCTCCGCCGTGAAGGCGCTTCAACTTTCCGGTCCCGCCGATTGCGAGCGCTACCGCGCGCTCGTCCACGCGCTGCTCGACGACGAGGTGGCGCACGGCGACCGGGTGCGGCTCGAGGCGCACGAGGCCGCGTGCCCGGAATGCGCGCGCCGCCGCATCGTCGAGGAAGGGCTCGGGAGGGCGCTCCGGGCGCGCCTGCAGCGAGCCCCCGCTCCCGAAGGACTCGACCGGCGAATCCGAGACGCCTTCCGGCACGCCGAGTCCGGGCGGTCCGGCGGGCGGTCGCACCGAGCGGCGGTGCCGCTGGCCGCCGTCGCAGCAGTCCTGGCACTCGCGCTGCTCTCGGTCCTGACCCTCGGCCGGCAGGGGAGTGCGCCCGCGGGCGCCGCGGGCGCCGCGATTCCAGTCGCGCGCGCGGTCACCGTCGTCGATCTGGTCTGCGACGCGCATCGCGTTCCGTTCGATGCGCAGCGGCTCTGCCGCCAGCCGGGACACGTCAACGCCCTCAAGCTCGATGACGGCTCGTACTGGGGGATCCTCGGGGCCGACCCGGCGTCCCGGGACCTGGTCGAGAACCGGGCGCTGCGCGGGCGGCGCCTCCGCGTCCGCGGGACGCTTTACCCGGCCATCCGGTCGATCGCCGTGACGGATGTCGGCACTCCCGAGATCTCATGGCGGTCGCGTACGCAATTCCCGCGCTCCGCCGCCGTTTCCGACAGGCTTGCTACACTTCCCAAGGCGCGGCCGGGACCTGTGGCCCCCGCGCGAGGAGACGCATGAGCGACATCGTCAACGCAACCGATGCCACGTTCGAGACTGAGGTCTTGAAGTCCGGGAGCCCCGTGCTCGTCGATTTCTCGGCGACGTGGTGCGGCCCGTGCAAGAAGCTCGAGCCGGTCGTCCACGAGATCGCCGCGGAGTACGGTTCCCGTCTGAAGGTCGTCAAGGTCGACGTCGACTCGGCACCGGGCACCGCCGCGCGCTTCGGCGTGCTCTCGGTTCCGACGCTGCTCCTGTTCCGGGAGGGCCAGGTGCGAGACCAGTACGTCGGCGTGCTGTCCAAGAAGGCGCTCGCGGACAAGGTGGACAAGGTTCTCTGACGTGGAGGCCCTCGGCCAGGCCCTGAACGACTGGGGGTTCGCGCTCAGCCAGAAGCTCCAGGGACAGCTCGTCGCGGGGTCGGCGACCGCCGTGTTCGTCGTCTTCGCCGCCGGTGTCCTGACGAGCCTGACGCCGTGCGTCTACCCGATGATCCCGGTCACCGTGACGTTCATCGGAGGGGCCGCGGGCGGGAACCGGCGCCGCGCGGTCGCGCTTTCGGTTACCTACGTCGCCGCGCTCGCGGTCATGTACGCGGGGCTCGGGGTCGTCGCCGCCCTGCTCGGGAAGATCTTCGGCGACTTCACCCGGAACCCCTGGGTCTACGCCGGAGTCGGACTCCTGATCGGGACGTTCGGCCTGGCGATGCTCGGCGTCATCACGATCCCGCTTCTCGCCACCGGCCTCCAGGGCCAGGGGGCGCGCCGCGGAGGATTCGCGGGGGCGGCGCTGATGGGGGTCGCCGCCGGGTTCGTCACGGCGCCCTGCACGGCCCCTGTGCTCGGTGTCCTCCTGACCTTCGTCGGGCAGACCCGCAATGTCGTCTGGGGCGGGACGCTCCTGTTCGTGTTCGCGCTCGGCCTCGGGCTGCTCCTGATGCTCCTCGGGATCTTCTCCGGCCTGCTCACGAGCCTGCCGAAGGCGGGAGTCTGGATGGAGCGGGTCAAGAAGGGTTTCGGCGTCGCGATGATCCTGATCGCGGCGGTGTTCCTCTGGACGGCGATCGGGATGTGGAGGCACCACGGAGGGGGCGCGTGAGGCGCGCGGTCGGCGATTTGCTCGTGGCGGCGGGGATCGGGCTCGCCGCGGCGACGAGCGCGCCCGCGGCCGCGCCCGCGGTTCCCTCGGGAGCCGCGGCGCTGACGGGGCTCGATCCGCGCACCGGTGAGCGCGTGCCGCTCGACCCTTCGGCCGGCCCGATGCACGTCGTCTTCCTGGCGACCTGGTGCCGCCCGTGCGTCGCCGAGCTGCCGCGCCTGGCCGACCTCGAGGACCGATGGAAGGCCGACGGCTACCGTCTGTTCCTCGTGGCCCTGCAGACGCGGCAGAGCGCCGACCGGCTCAAGACGTTTCTCGCGGAGAGCCCCGTTCCGGGGCGCCTGGTGTTCGACGACTCCGGTGCCATAGAGGCCGCGCTGTCCGTGACCGCCGTCCCGACGCACCTGCTCGTGGATCGGGCGGGCGACGTCGTTGCGCGCTCCGGATCGGTCGATCCGCCGTTCGTCGCCGCGCTCGAGCGTTTGATCCGGCAGCAGGGGCGGCCGCCGCGATGAGCCGGTTGCGCGTCGGTCTGGTCTTCGGGGGCCCATCCGTCGAGCACGAGGTCTCGGTCGTCTCGGCGCGCGGCGTGTCGAAGGCGCTCGACCGGTCCCGGTTCGAGGTCGTCCCGCTCGGGGTGACGGGCGGGGGGCGCTGGCTCTCGCCGGAGGACTCCGGCCGCGTCCTCGACTCCGGAGCCGCGCGCGTCGACGGCGACGCGGCGGCGGCGCGGGTGCTCGTCGATCCCGGCTCCGGCGGTCTCGTCGTGCACGCGGAGGGTGGCGCGCCGCACCGGCTGGCGCTCGACGTCGTCTTCCCCGTCATGCACGGCTGGGGAGGCGAGGACGGGCGCCTCCAGGGCTTGCTCGACCTCGCGCTCATCCCGTGCGTCGGCCCTGGCGTGCTCGGCTCCGCGGTCGGGATGGACAAGCAGGTGGCGAAGGCGCTCTTCGAGCAGGCCGGGATTCCGGTGGGCCCCTGGCGCGCGCTCCACCGCGGCGCCTGGGAGGCCGATCGCGCGGCGCACGCGCGTCGTCTCGTCGCCGAGCTCGGAACGCCGCTGTTCGTGAAGCCCGCGAACGGCGGCTCGTCGGTCGGCATCTCGAAGGTGCGAGCGCCTGAGGAGATCGACGCCGCGCTCGCGCTGGCCTTCTCGCTCGATCGAAAGGTCGTGATCGAGCGGGGCCTCGACGCGCGCGAGATCGAATGCGCGGTCCTCGGCAACGACCGCCCGGCGGTGTCGGTCTGCGGCGAGATCGTCCCTTCGCGCGAGTTCTACGACTACGCGTCCAAGTACCAGGACGGGACCTCGCGCCTCGCGATCCCGGCGCCGCTCGACCCGGGGGTGTCGGACCGGATCCGGGCGCTTGCGGCCGCGGCCTTTCGCGCGCTCGACCTCTCCGGCATGGCGCGCGTCGACTTCTTCCTGGAAAAGGCCGACGGCGGCGTTTTCCTCAACGAGGTCAACACACTTCCCGGCTTCACTCCGATCAGCATGTATCCTAAATTATGGGAGGCTAGCGGCCTGCCGTACCCCGACCTGCTCGCGCGCCTGATCGACCTGGCCCGCGAGCGGTTCGAGGATGCCGGAAGCCGCCGCACGCGCCGGGATTGACGCGGGCGGCCTTTGCCTGAGGAGAGTGGACCGGATGTCGGAGAGCGCCGTTCTCGTCCTGAACAACCTGTACCAGGCGGTGCAGATCACGACGACCCGCCGGGCGTTCCGGCTCTTCTACGCGGGGCGGGCGCGCGCCGTCGATGCCGACTTCCGGACGTACGATTTCGAGAACTGGTGCGAGCTTCCTCCCGGAGCCGATCGCGAGTCGATCGTGACCCCGAGGCGCCGCATCGCGATCCCGCGCGTGATCCAGCTCCTCCACTACGACCGGGTCCCGCGCCGCGACGTGCGGTTCACGCGGCGGAACATCTTCTTCAGGGACCGCAACCGGTGCCAGTACTGCGGGAAGGTCTTCTCCCAGGCGGAGATCAACCTCGATCACGTCGTGCCGCTCTCGCGGGGCGGGCAGTCGACCTGGGACAACGTCGTGTGCGCCTGCATCCCGTGCAACAGCCGGAAGGGAAACCGCACGCCGCAGGAAGCCGGCATGCACCTGATCCGCGCGCCGAAGCGGCCGGCGGGGCATCCGGTCCTCCGGGCGGCCTGGGTCGGACCGCGCTACGACGAGTGGAAGTCCTTCCTCGACGTCGCGTACTGGAACGTGGAACTCTCCGAGGACTTCGTTCCGCGCGAAGGCTAACGGGACGTCCGCCCGTCCCGTCCGGGCGGCCGGGGACGCGGGACCCCCAGCACGCGCATTCTCCGGTGCAGCTTCTGGCGCGACCAGCCAAGGCGCGCGGCGGTCATCGCCAGCGTGCCGTCCGACCGCGCGAGGGCGTGCACGATCATCGCCCGCTCGAGATCCGGGCGGTCCGCAAGGTGCGCGGCGGGATCGGGGACGGGACCGAAATCGAGATCGTCCGGCTCGATCGCGCGCCCCGCGGCGCGCACGAGCGCGCGTGCCAGGACGCCCTCCATCTCGCGCACGTTCCCCGGCCACGGCCGGCAGGACAGCGCCTCGACGGCCGCTGCGGTGAGCCGGGTTTGGGGAAGACCGCACCGGGCGGCGAGCCCGGCGACGACGTCCTCGGCCAAGATCCGCAGATCCTCCGCCCGCTCGGCGAGCGAGGGGACCCGGAGCACCAGGATCGCGAGGCGGAAGAAGAGGTCCTCGCGAAAACGCCCGTCCGCCGAGAGGCGCGTCAGGTCGCGATGCGTCGCGGCCACCACGCGGACGTCGACCGGGGCCTCGTCGACCCCGCCCAGGGGGCGGACCGTGCCGTGCTGGAGGACGCGCAGCAGCTTCGCCTGGAGCGACGACGGCATGTCGCCCACCTCGTCCAGGAAGATCGTTCCCCCCGAGGCCCGGCGGAAGAGCCCCGCGTGGTCGGCGTCGGCGCCGGTGTAGGCCCCGCGGACCGCGCCGAACAGCTCCCGCTCGAGGAGCGACTCGGGGATCGCGGCGCAGTTGACGGCGACGAACGGGGACGCGGCGCGGGGGCCGCGCTCGTGCAGCGCCCGCGCAACCAGCTCCTTACCGCTCCCCGTCGGGCCGAGGATCAGCGCCGGGAGCGGGACCTGTGCTACGCGGTCGATCTCCTCGATGAGCCCGCGCATCGCGGGAGAGCTCCCCAGCAAGCGAGGCGTCCGGAAGCCGCCCTTCGGGACCGGCGGCGCGCACCGCCCGGCCTCGAGGAGCAGCGCGGCCAGCGCGGCGAACGGAGGTGCCGCGGCCTCCCATGTGCTCCGGTCGATCGCGAGGGCGCCGCGCGCGTCGACGAGCAGGATCGTCCGCGGACCGGAGGTGCGGGGCACCGCGATCGCCGCCGCGGTGCTCAGGGAGAGCGCGCGGAACGACACGGCGCTCATGGCGGTTCCCGCCGCCGCCTCGGCCACGAACAGGGGACGCTCCGCGGCGAGCGCGCGCGAGGCGACGCCCCAGCTGACCTGCGGCTCGTCCCGGCCGGCGCAGGCGGATGTCGCGAGCACGCGTCCCGGGCGGGCGCTCCCGCCCGCCTCGACCAGGAACGCGCGCTCGGCACCGGTCGCGTGCCGCAGGTGGTCGAGGAGCGCGACGAGCCCCAGCCGCCGGTCCGCGTGCGCGGTCGCGGCGCGCAGCGCCTCCGCGACGCGGGACGCGGCTCCCGCGCTCGCCGCGTTTGACGCTTCGAAAGGCGCCACGGTAGGATCGTCGGGTCGTTCCATGAGCCTGTTCTCCTCGGCGGTGGCGCGCGCGTCCTCCTGCGCGGCGCTCGTTCTGCTCGTCGGCGCCGTCGGCGTCAGCCGGGCCGACACGGTCGTGCGCAAGGACGGTGTCCGGATCGAAGGCGACGTCGTGTCGGTCGATCCCACGTCGGTCGTCGTCGAGACGCGGAGCGGGCGGGTGACGCTCCCGCGCGCGGAGGTCGCCTCGATCGCGTTTGCCGGGGCGAAGCCGCTCAAGGTCGAGATCAAGAACGTGCTCAGCGACGATGCCATCGACGTCACGCTCGACGGGGAGGACGTGATCCACTCGGCCAGCACCGGTGGAGAATGGATCGACATCACTCCAAAGCTCAAGGACGGCAACAACGCGCTCCGGTTGCGCATTCATAACGCGCGCGGGGTCTGGGCGTACCGGCTGCTGCTGCGCGTGAACGGTCAGACCACGTCGCTCGAGTGCGGCACGCCGCAGGGGTTCGGCAAGGGGTGCACGACGGGCGGCCACAGCGGCAACGAGATCGGAACCATCGACGACCTTCCCGAGATCTGGCTCAACGTCGACAGGAGCGCCGGCCGCGCGGAGATCCTCCGATAACGTCCCGGCCGTCCCGCGCGCGTCTGGCCGTGGAGGGCGGAGCGTGGCTCGCCGTCGTGGCGCTGCTGTCTCCGCTTCTGATCTACTATCGCGCGGGCGAGATGCCGCTGGCGGCGCTGTTCGGGATCGCCGCCGGGATCGCGCTCGGGCTGGCGCTGGCCGGCCGCCGGCTCCATGCGAGCCTCCTGGCGGATGCGCTGTCGGGCCGGGAGGGGAAGGGTCGAGTCCTGATGACGTTCGGGATGGCGCTCCTGGTCCTGTTCTTCGTCCTGATCGGCGCCGCGCTGGCGCTCGCGTTCCTCCTCCGGGGCGCTGCGCCGAAGCTTCCCGTATGAGCTATTACCGCAACTCGTCCCCGTACGGGGGCTACCGCGGCGGCGACACCCTCGGCCTGCCCGTCGTGACGCCGGTCAACAAGGCGTTGATGATCGCGTGCGGTGCGGTGTGGATCGTGGAGTTCCTGGCCGCGATAACGCTCCATGTCGACTACATATCACCGATCCTGGGGCTGGTGCCGGGCCGCGTGGTGTCGGGGTGGGTGTGGCAGCTGGCGACGTACATCTTCCTGCACGCCCCGCTATCACCCAGCCACATCGTATTCAACCTGCTCGCGATGTGGATGTTCGGCGGCGAGCTCGAGCGGTACTGGGGAGGGCGGAAATACCTGACCTACTGGTTCGTGTGCGGGATCGGCGCCGGCCTCACCGTGACGATCGCCTCGGCGTGGCGCCCCGCGGCGGCGTCCATCCCGACGATCGGCGCCTCCGGGGCGATCTTCGGGCTGATCGTGGCGTACGGAACGATCTTCGCGGAGCGCCGCATCCTGATGTACCTGCTCGTCCCGATTCGCGCGCGCACCATGGCGTGGATCTTCTTTGGCATCGCCTTCGTCTCGATGATCGCGCAGCCTGGGGATGGCGTCTCGCAGGTCGCCCACGTGGGTGGGGCCGTCGTCGGCTGGCTGTACCTGAAGCGCGCCTGGCGCTTGTCGGACCTATGGCGAGAGGCGCGGTGGGCGATCAAGCGACGCCGCTTCAAGGTGATGCCCCCGGACGACCGGGACCGCTGGATCCACTGACGGGTCCGGCTACTGGCTTCCCCGCGCGTTGAGGTCGTTGAGCAGCAAACGCGCGTCGCTCGCGGACGTCAACGAGGTCACCTCGACCACGCGGACCGGCGTCCAGCCCGCATCCAACCGGACGGAGTAGTACAACCGGCCCGCTCCGTCGTACATCCAGAGCGTCAGCTTTCCGGCCAGCCACTCGACGTCCATCTGCGCCGCGGCCCTCGCGCAGGGCGGCAGCAGGAACGTCTGATGGCTGGTGATCGGCACCGGCTCGTCGCGGACGCCCCAGAGGAACAGCCGGCCCGAGTCGCCCGACACGCGGCCCGACTGGAATCCGCAGAAGTAACGGTTGGAGGTCATCGGCGTCGAGTCGGTGCCGGTATCGTCGGTCGGCAGCCGCTCCGGGCCGTAGACGGCGGCGTAGGTCGTCGCGTCGAACGTCAAGCGATAGAACGAGTTGGCTCCCGAGCCGTCCTGCTGGCTCCAGACGACGTGAAGAACCGTACCGGTCGCGTTGAACCGGATCTGGGGATCGGATACGTCGCTGGTCGAGCGGACGAGGCGGCGCGGCGGCGACCACGACGTGCCGTCGTACTTGCTGAAGTAGAGGCTGAATCCGGAGCCGTCATTGCGCGACCAGACGAGGAGAAGGTTGCCGGTGTTCGGGTCGACCTCGAGCGCGGGGTCGCGATCGATGGCCACGTCGTCGGTACCGGGGACGTTGGTCGCGTCGTGCCCGCCGCTCGCCCATTGCCGTGTGTGGACGAGCACCGTGCCCACGGTCTGCCCGACGGCGAAAGGCTGGACGTCGATCCGATGCACGGTACCGTCCTTGCCGATCTTCTGCACGTCGGCGCGGACGACGCCCACGGCCGCGAGGGCCAGCGCGATCGCGGCGAGCCGGACGGCTACCGCTTGAGCGTGATGAAGTCGGTCACGTCGACGGTGCATAGGAACTCTCTCAGGAAGGGGACTTCGGGGTGCAGCTTCTGGAGCGCCTCGAAGTGTCGGTCCCGCAGGGTCGCCCGGCCAGTCCGGGTGCCCAGCTCGCCGAGCAGGTAGTGGCAGTTCTCCTCGATGTCCGTGAACGGCGCGGAGACGGCCTCCTCGAGGGCGTGCTCGCCCGCAGCGATGGCGTCGTCGTACCGGCCGCCGAGCAGGTCGGCATAGCAAAGGTCCTGCAGGCATTCCGCGCGGCAGCGCCGATCGCCGATCTCCTCGGCGAGGCGGAGCGCCGTGCGCAGCCGCTCGATCCCCGCGGCGCACTGTTTCTTGAGGATCAGGCAGTAGCCAATGTTCTCCTCGAGGATCGCCCGCGAAAACCGCGTGTCCCCCGGCTGGCGTTCGCGCAGCGAGAGCGCGGTTTCGTATTCGGCGAGCGCTTCGTCGAGGTAGTTCTGGTTGAGCAGGACGTTTCCGAGCAAGTTGTGCACCGGGGCCACGAGGTCCGTCGATCCGACCGCTCGCGCGC
>DATKHQ010000036.1:0-2763 GCA_035510175.1 Candidatus Sulfotelmatobacter sp.
AAAGCGCTGCGGCGGCGATCACGACGCCGGCTATCACGAGGCCGGCGATCAGCGCGATGGTGCTGTCGGACACGGTGCGCACCCCCTACGACCGGCCGGACGCCAGGAGGCGCAGCGGCCGGAGCACGGGTGCCGGCGGAATCAGGGGGACGGGCGCGCAGCGCCGGACAGCAGCTTCAGATCCCCCGCGGGAGCCGTGTGGACCGGGCCGGTTGAACCAGGTCAACCAGGTGGGAGCCCTGCGGGACCCTCAGGCTTCCCCGGCGAGCGGGGCGTGCACACGGCATCCCTGACGCGAGGCTCCCTGATGAACGACGTTGGCTCGGCCGATGCGACCCATCACGCGCTCCGCAGGGGCAGGGGACGATTCTGTCGGCGCTTCCGGACTCCATGGATGCGATCACGCGTTTCCGTCCGCCCGCTCGTGACCGGCACGGTTCGGGCGGCAGCCCGGATCTTCGAGCACGTCGTCGATCCGGGCGACCCATTGGCCCATCTTCGACGCCATGTCCTTCGACAGGGCGCCGCTCTGGGCCTGCAAGCATTCGTCGGTGAGATTCAAGGCGGCAAGGATCGCCACCTTCATCGTGTCCGCGGTTCCCGTGGCCTCGGCCACTTCGCGCATCCGCCGGTCGACCTCTTGGGCGAGCTCATTGAGGTATGCCGGATCGCCGTCCCCCCGGAGGTGGTAGGTCCGGCCGAAGATCGTGACGGGTGTGGGAGCGTCGCTCACGGGCCCGACTCCTCGCGCAGCTGCCGGACCGCGAGCTCGAGGGCTTCGCGCAACCGGCCGTTCTCCCGCTCCAGCCGCTCGTTCTCGGAACTCCGGGCGCTCGATGCGGCCTGCTCGATCTCGCCCAAGCGGGATCGGAGCGTGTCGATCTCCCGGAGGAGCGCGTCCCGCTCGGCGGCGAGCATCCGAACGCGCTCGACCACCGTCGCGATGCGACCCTCGAGAAGCTTAGTGGGCGATTCGCTCATCTGTCAATCCGGCGAAGCCGGGCGCCTCCGGTCTGCTCGAGCGCGGCGATCAGGCGCTCCCGGTACCGCTCCGCTTCGTCGTCCGTGAGCGTCCGCTCGCGAGGCTGGAGGATAACACGCAGGGTCATCGCAATCTCGCCCGGACGAAGCGGGGCTCCGGAGAATCGATCGATCCAGCTGAAGCACGCGGGAGCGGGCGCTTCGAGCGCCGCGAGACGGCGGACGACCTCGCCCGCGGCCGCCTCGCCGGTCAGCACGATCGACAGATCCCGCGTGACCGCGGGAAGGCGTGCGATCGCGGCGTACCGCTTCGCCGGCAGGGGGTGCTTCGCGATCGCGTCGAGGTCGATCTCGCCGAGGAGGATCTCCGCGGGCGCGTCCAGACGCTCGGCGGCCTCCGGGTGGAGAGGGCCGCACCACGCGACCGTCGTTCCGTCCGAAAGGCGCCATTCGAAGCCGCGCCCCGGGGCGAGCGCGGGAAGCGCGCACCGCTCGGGGTCGGGGAGCACGGGGCCGGGACCGAGCAGGTCGCAAACGAGCCCGGCGGCGTCGTACGCGTCCACGGCACGCGCGGGGGCGCTCCAGTGGGGCGGTTGCGCCGACCCGGCCCACGCGAACCCCGCCATCAAGCGCTCCTCGGGCGCGCCGCCAATACCTCGGGGCCGGAAGACGCGCCCCACCTCGAACAGGCGTACGTCCGCCGTCCCGTACCGGAGGTTTGACGCCGCCGCCCGCGCGAGCGCGGGGGCGAGCGAGCGCCGCAGCACCGACATCGCCTCCGAGATCGGGTTGGCGAGCGCGAGCGGTGCCAGTGTGCCGCCGGGAACGAACGGCGCGTCCTCGCCCGGGGCGATCATCGCGTAGCTGACCGCCTCGTGGAACCCGAGCGCCGCGAGGCGGTCGCGCGATCGCTCCTCGATGGGAAGCGCGGGAGACACCGCCTCGAACGACGCGGTCGGCGGGCGGCGCGCGGGGACGCGGTCGTACCCGAGGTGCCGGCCGATCTCCTCGACGAGATCCGCCTCGCGCGTGAGGTCGACGCGCCAGGAGGGAACCGTCACCGCGATCGTCCCGTCACGCGGCTCGGGAGCGAGACCGACCGCCGCCAGCGCGGCCACCGCCTCCTCCTGCGAGGGTCTGAACCCCAGGAGCGTCTCGGCGCGACGGAGGCTGACGGTCAGCCGTGCCGGTGCCGGAGCGCCCGGGTAGAGATCGGCCACGGGAGACTCCGGGGTGCCGGAGGCGAGGCGGGCGAGCAGGTGGGCGGAGAGCGCCTGCGCCGTCCAGGGCGCTTCGGGATCGCACCCACGTGAAAACCGCTGGCTCGCGTCGGTGACGAGCCCCAGGTCGCGCGAGGTGCGACGGACGGCCGCCGGCGAGAACCAGGCGGCCTCGATCAGCACGCGGCGCGTCCGGTCCCGGATCTCGGTGTCGGCGCCTCCCATCACGCCGGCCAGGGCCACCGGCCTCCGGGCGTCGGCGATGACCAGATAATCCGGGCCGAGCGCGCGGGCCACGCCGTCGAGCGTCGTGATCGTCTCTCCCGCGCGGGCCCGGCGCACGACGATCGCCGGACCCTCGAGGGTGTCCAGGTCGAAGAAATGGACCGGCTGACCGAGCTCGAGCAGCACGAGGTTCGAGATGTCCACGACGTTGTTGATCGAGCGCAAGCCGCACGCCTCCAGGCGGCGGACGACGGGATCGGGAGAGGGGCCGACCGCGACACCGGCGACGAGGCCCGCCGTGTAGCGGCCGCACAGATCAGGGTCCTCGATCGCGACC
>DATKHQ010000037.1:0-5585 GCA_035510175.1 Candidatus Sulfotelmatobacter sp.
ACTCGTGGCCAGTGGAACAGGGTCGAAGTCCTGTTCAGACAAGGATTGGGGAACACCGGCAGCTACCTCATGGAATGGGTCACGGACGGAACCGGAACCCACCCTTGGAATGTAAATGGCGGCCAGCCTGTCACGAACGTCAATTACAACGGTGGAACCGCTCAGCCGTTCGACCATTTCAGCGTCGTCACGAACTATGACCAGCACGATTCCACGACGAACTGGTACACCGACGACGTCGAGATTTGGACCGGTTGTCCTCCGACAGGGGCCGCGTGCTCGACAGGAGCGGATTCGACGCCACCCGTCCGCTCGAGCGGGTTGCCTTCGGGAAGCTTGCCGTCGACGACGACGCAAACCACGCTGACGCTCCTGACGAACGAGAACGCCACCTGCAAGTACTCCACGACGGCGGGAACGGCGTACGCCTCCATGAGCGCCACGTTCTCGACAACCGGATCGACGAGCCATTCCACGAGCGTCTCGGGCCTGACCTCCGGCACCAGCTACACGTACTACGTCCGCTGCAAGGACGCCGCCGGGAACACGAATACGGACGACTACCCGATTTCCTTCGCGGTGTCGTCCACCTCGACCGCGGGATCGTCGTGCTCGAATCCTCCCCCGGGCACGATCTTCTGCGACGACTTCGAGGACACGAACATCGCCAGCCGGTACACGGACTACGGCGATGGCAGCGGAAGGTTCGTTCCCACCACGGCCGAGGCGCACGGCGGCACGCACGCGATGTCGGCCCGGTACGACCCGGGCGTCGAGCAGTCCGGATACCTCTGGTACAACTTCGGCCGCAATCCGGCCGGGTCGAAAACGCAGACGACCACCGATTTCACCGAGCTCTACTGGCGCGTCTGGATGAAGGTGCAGACCGGTTTCCAGGGAAACCCCATGAAGCTGACCCGCGCCCGGCTCATCGCCAAGTCGGACTACACCGACGCTGCGACCGGGCACCTCTGGGACGGCTCGTCGCTCAACCTCGCTCTCGATCCCGCGACCGGCGTCGCCCCCGACGGGCACACGCTGATGACGAGCGGGTACAACGATTTCAACCACTACACGTGGCTGGGCCTCACGGAAGGAAAGACGCAGGTCTACGACTCGAGCCACCAGGGACGCTGGCAGTGCATCGAGGTCCACATGAAGCTCAACACGCCGGGGAAATCCGACGGCCTGTTCGAGTTCTGGGTCGACGGCAATCTCGATGCGCAGAAAACCGGCCTCAACTTTCGGGGCTCGTTCACGGACTACGGCATCAACCACGTCACGCTCGAGAACTGGTGGAACAACGGGGCCGCGCCGCAAACCGAGTACCGGTACCTCGACGACTTCATGGTGTCGACGCAGCGGATCGGCTGCGGCGGCTCGGACACCACGCCTCCGCCGAACGTCGGGCAGGTCCACCGGACCGATCAGCACTGAGGGCTGGACGCACCCGACGCGGCCGCGCGGTCCCAGGCGGCCGCGAGGTCCCGTCCGATGATCGGCCAGTCGTACGTCGTCTCGATCCGCCGCCTCGCGCCCGACCCGATGGCCGCGCGAACGGCCGGGTCGCCCGCGCACACGACGGCCGCGTCGACGAACCGCTCGCCGAAATCTCGGATGATCATCTCGCGGCCGTCGGCCACGTCCAGCCCCTCCGCGGCGACCGGCGTGGCGACGATCGGCATCGCGAGGGACATCGCGTCGAGTAGCTTCAGGCGGGTGCCGCCACCGTCGAGAATCGGACAGACGTAGACGAGGGCCCCGGTGATCGCGCCGCGGATGTCCTCGACGAAGCCGGTGACCCGCACCGAGGAGTCGCGGGACGCGGCCGACAGGAGCGATGCTGGCGGGTTCATCCCGGCGATCACGAGTCGCGCTCCGGGCAGCCGCGCGCGGATGGCGGGCCAGAGCTCTGCCAGGAAACGCGCCATCGCGCTCTCGTTCGGATACCAGTTCATGCGCCCCGCGAACACGAACGAGACATCGGCCGGCTCCGCGGTTCGCGCCGCGAAGTGGGACGCGTCGACCCCGTTCGGGATCACGGTCACCGTGGCCGCGGGCGCTAGACGGTGCAGGCGCTCGCCGTCGAGCTCCGACACGACCAGGTGTTCCGCGAAGCGCGAGGCGGTGCGCCGCTCGTACTCCGCGAGGAGCCTGGCCTCCCGCCGCCAGAGATGGCGCAGAGGCGACCTGTCCAGGTCCGCGCGGCGCTCCATCATGTCCGATTCGATGTTGTGGTGGGTCAGGACCGCCGGGACGCGGGAGCCTTCGGGGATGAGGTCGACGGCCATGACGCTGTCGACGTGAACCACGTCGGGACGGATCCGCGCGAACGCTCGCTCGATCTCACGGGCCCACCGGGAGCCGACCAGAACCATCTCGTTGTAGGAGCGCCCGGTCGCGAGACAGCGCGCCAGCGCCCAGGCCTTTCCGGAGCGGGTCGTCCGGAGCCGGACATCGATCACCTGGGCGGAGGCGCAGACGGTGCCGATGGCCCGCTCCGCCTCGGCGACTTGCGCGGGGCCGGGTTGATGGGCGCGCTGGGCCAGTCCGACGAAGTGGAGCTCCGCGCGCGCCCCTCCCTCGCGGATCAGGTTGAACGAGCGCTGGGGCGCACCGCCGCGCGCCGGGTAAGGCGTGAAATGACCGAGCCACAGGACCCGCATGCGGCCCGCCCCTCACGCCCGCCGGGTCGGCGTCCAGGAGACCGCCGTCCGTCCGATGACCAGGTCGAGGAGGGCCGCGGCGACCGCGGCGTTGCTCAGGAGGAAGAATCCGAGCGCCCTCGGGAGCCTGTACCGCCGGGCGGGTGCCCAGGCGAGGGACACGCTCGCCACGGCGACAGCCGCGAGCCCGATCCCCGCGAGGAGCGCCGCCGGACGGCTTCCGATCGCCGCGGCGGCGAGCAGCAGCCCCGCCGAGAGGGCGAAGAAGACCGGCGTTAGGAACCGCAGGAGCTTGTGGGAGACGAGCTGCCACGTCGCGACCGGACGCCTCCCGGCGAAGGACGCCTTGTAGGCGATCAGTCCGCGGATCCCCCGCAGCGCCGTGCGCCGCTTGCGAAGGAACTCACGGTCGACTTCCGGGGTCGTCGCGTACGTGCATCGCGCGGGGTCGACGTGGACGGCCCGCAGCCCCCGTGAGAGGCAGATCAGCGCCGCACCCAGGTCGCTGGGGACGTCGTCCTTGAACTCGCGGGCGATCTCGCGGCGCGCCGCGAAGAAGCACCCGGAGAGGCCCACGAGCGAGCCCGCGAGGCTCTCCGCGCGCCGGAGCGCCATCTCGTACGGGACGTAGATCTCCTCGCCGGTGCCCGGACCGGCCGTCGCGATGACGTCGGCGCCGCTGGTCGCTCCGACTTCGGGATCGGCGAGAGGGGCGAGCAAGGCCTCGACCGAGCCGCTCTCGAGCATGGTGGACGCGTCGCTGAACACGAGAATGGGCGCGTTCGTCTGGCGCACCGCCTCGATCTGCGCGTGCTCCTTGCTACGCCGGGGCGACGAGAGCCAGCGCACGCCTCTGGGTGCGAACGTGCGCACGATCGCCTCGGTCCCGTCCGTCGACCCGTCGCTCGTCACGACGATGTCGGCGCGCCCGCCGGGATAACGGACCGCAAGCGCGTTCTCGAGCTTCGCGCCGATCCGCCGCTCCTCGTTGTGCACCGTGATCACGTGGGCCACCTCGACGGAGACGCGTCCTTCCTTCCATCCGCGCGGACGCACCCGCGCGACCAGCCGCACGAGGACCGGATAGATCGCGATCGGGTAGCAACCGACCACGGCCGCGATCATCGCCGCACACAAGAGCGCCCGATCCACTCCGAACCTCCTGGCCGGTCGGGTAATCTAGGGCGCGCGGACGGGTTTTTCGAGCCGCTCCGCCGCGCGTCCGATCAAACGATCCCCGCCAGCCGCGCCTCGAACATCGGGACCCATCGGGACACGTCGTCGTGAATCGCGATCCTGGGGATCCGGGACAGCGGAGCGCCGCCCCCCCACCACCCTCCGCCGACGACGACCGCCGCCTCGAAGGTGCGGGAGGCGGCGGCGACCGCCTCGTCGTCGAACCGCCCGAACGGATACGCGAAGGTGCGGCAGGGGCGCCCGCTCCAGGCCGCGACCCGCGCTTTCGAGCCCGAAAGCTCCGACTCGAGCAGGCGCGCGGACGTCCCCACGAGCGTGGGGTGCGAGTTGGTGTGCGCGCCGAGCTCGATCCCCTTCCGCGCTAGAAACCCCACCTCCTGCGGCGAGAGGAATGCGTCACCCGGACCGGAGCGTCCTTCGACCCAGTCGGCCACCAGGAAGATCGTGGCCCGGGCGCCGTGACGCTCGAGCACGGGCCAGGCCTCCACGAGGTTGTCCCGCCAGCCGTCGTCGAACGTGATGACCGCGGCCGGGCGGGACCGCCCGGCCCGCGGAGCGTCGATCGCCTCCGCAAGGGTGACGAGCGCGTACCGGGCGGCGAGCCACGCGACGTGCTTCTCGAACGTCGACGTGCGCACGTACATCCCCGGCTCGATCCCGTCGACGGGAGCGTCGTCGGGGAGAACGCGGTGGTACATGAGGATCGGCACCCCGCCGGACTTCCCGCGCAACCGGCGGCCGGTGATCCCACCGGCGCGCCGCGCGACGGAGGACGCCCCGCGCACGGTCAGACCCGCGATGCGGCGCAATCCGCCGGCGATCACCGCAGCGCCCCGCCCGGAGCCCCAGGCACGATCCGGGGCGTCCGCGATTCCCGAGGCGACGCGGCCCGATGCCCCCGGCTCGTCCGAACCGGAACCGCGGCAGGCGGCGCCGTGACGCGATCGAGCGCCGCCATCATGCCGACGAGAACCCACAGGACCGGGTAGTAGAGGACGGAGAGAAACGTCCCGGTCACGAGAACACCGAAGACTCCCGCGAGGAGGCCCGTGGCGCAGTTGGCCGCGGTGTCGGTCGCCGGATCGGGCGGCCCGTCGCGGGCCCGCCGCCTTATTCTCAGGCCGGTGCGGATCGTCCAGAAACACGTCATCGCGAAGATCACGGCGCCGACGAGCCCCTGCTCGGAGAGCAGGGTGAAGTAGATCGAATGGGCGACGCGGCCCCACATGTAGGTCCCCGTCGCATCGGCGTACTCGCGGTTCTCGTAGATCGGGGCCTGGATCCCGAAGTTGCGCGTTCCGACCCCCGTGATCGGGTGATGGAGGAACTCCCGCCACGCGATTCCCCACAGGTACAGCCGCTGGAACCCCGTATCCCCCTCCTGGGACGCCGTCTCGATCGAGTGCATGCGGGCCCAGAACTGCGGCGGCGCCAGGGCCAGCACGCCGATCGTCCCGCCCGCGAGGCACACGGCGACGATCAGCTTCCGCTTTCCCGGAGACACGATGAGGACGAAAAGCGCGAGCAGCGCCAGACCGACGAATCCCCCGCGCGAGGTCGTCGAGATCACCCCGGCGACCAAGAGGCCCATGACCGCCGCGAGCCAGAGGCGGCGCATGAGCGAGCGCGTCTCGAGGAACAGGAAGACCGCTACGCCGAGTCCCGCGTTCAGGGCGAGCGCGAGATCGTTGTTGTCGAACAGCCAGCCGCCCTGTCCGTACC
>DATKHQ010000038.1:0-2841 GCA_035510175.1 Candidatus Sulfotelmatobacter sp.
AGGAACTCGGGCCGGAAGACGTCCCGCAGCACCTCGGCGTTACGGATGTTCGACGTCATGATCAGGATCGTGTTCTTGAAATCGACCGTGCGCCCGCGACCGTCCGTCAGGCGGCCGTCGTCGAGCACCTGCAACAGCACGTTGAAGACATCGGCGTGCGCCTTCTCGATCTCGTCGAGCAGCAGCACGCAGTACGGGCGGCGCCGGACGGCCTCGGTGAGCTGCCCGCCCTCGTCGTGGCCGACGTATCCCGGAGGGGCCCCGATCATCCGGGCGACCGAGTGCTTCTCCATGTACTCCGACATGTCGATGCGGACCATCGCCCGCTCGTCGTCGAAGAGCGTGTATGCCAGGGCGCGCGCCAGCTCCGTCTTGCCGACGCCGGTGGGCCCGAGGAACAGGAACGAGCCGACCGGGCGATTCGGGTCCTTCAGGCCGGCGCGCGCGCGCCGCACCGCGGTCGCCACCGCGCGCACGGCGGCGTCCTGGCCGATCACCCGGCGATGCAGCTCGTCCTCGAGGTGGACGAGCTTGGCCATCTCGCCCTCGAGCATGCGGGCCACGGGAACGCCGGTCCACTTCGAGACGATCGCGGCGATGTCCTCCTCGGAGACCTCCTCCTTGAGCATCGCGCCGTCGCGCTGGATCTCGGCGAGCTTCTTCGACTCCGTCTCGAGGTCGCGCTCGAGGCCGGGGATGGTGCCGTACTGGAGCTGCGACGCCCGCTCGTAGGCCTGCTCGCGCTGCGCGCGCTCCGCCCCCGTCCGCGCCTCGTCGATCTTCACCTTGAGCGCGGCGATCCGCCCGATCGCCTCCTTCTCCGCCTGCCAGCGGGCCTTCTTCGCCTGGAGCTCCTCGTTGGCGTCCGCGATCTCGCGCTCGAGCTTGGCGAGCCTCACCTTCGAGACGGAATCCTTCTCGCGCTTCAACGCCTGCCGCTCGATCTCGAGCTGGGTCGCGCGACGCTGCAGCTCGTCGATCGCGGCGGGGACGGAGTCGATCTCCATCTTCAGGCGCGCGGCGGCCTCGTCGACCAGGTCGATCGCCTTGTCGGGAAGGAACCGGTCGGAGATGTACCGGTGCGACAGCGTCGCCGCGGCCACGAGCGCCGCGTCCTGGATGCGCACCTTGTGGTGCGTCTCGTACCGCTCCTTGAGGCCGCGCAGGATCGAGATGGTGTCCTCGACCGAGGGCTCCCCGACGAGCACCGGCTGGAAGCGCCGCTCGAGAGCGGCGTCCTTCTCGATGTGCTTGCGGTACTCGCCGAGGGTGGTCGCGCCGATGCAGCGCAGCTCCCCCCGCGCGAGCGCGGGCTTGAGAAGGTTCGCGGCATCGACGGCCCCCTCGGCCGCTCCCGCGCCGACGAGCGTGTGCAGCTCGTCGATGAACAGGATGATGCGGCCGTCCGCCGCCTGGATCTCGTTCAGCACCGCCTTCAAGCGGTCCTCGAACTCGCCGCGGTACTTCGAGCCCGCGATCAAGGCTCCGAGGTCGAGGGCGACCAGACGCCGGTCGCGCAGGGACTCGGGCACGTCCCCGGAGGCGATGCGCCGCGCGATCCCCTCGACGATCGCGGTCTTGCCGACGCCGGGGTCGCCGATGAGCACCGGGTTGTTCTTCGTGCGGCGGCCGAGGATCTGGATCGACCGGCGGATCTCCTCGTCGCGGCCGATCACCGGGTCGAGCTTTCCGGAGCGGGCGAGCTCGGTGAGGTCCCGCGCGTACTTGCGGAGGGCCTGGAACTTGTCCTCCGGAGTCTGATCGGTGACGCGAGAGGCGCCGCGAACCTCGCGGAGCGCGTGCAAGGTGTTCTCGGGGGTCGCGCCGAGCTTCGTGAGGACCTCGGCGGCTTCCCCCTTCCCGCGGATCATCGCGAGCAGCAGGTGCTCTGTCGAGACGAACTCGTCCTGGAATTCCTTCGCCGCCTTCTCGGCGGCCGCGAGCAGGTCCTGCGCCGCGCGGGAGAGAGTCAGCTCCGCATGGCCGCTCACCCGCGGAAGTGCTGAGAGGCGCGATTCCACCTCGGTCGCGACCGCCCGCGGGTCGGCCCCGAGCTTCTCGAGGATCGGCGCGACGATGCCTCCTTGCTGCCGTGCTAGGGCGAGGAGCAGGTGGAGCGGCCGGATCTCGGGATGGCCGTGCGATCGAGCCAGGGCCTCCGACTCCTGCAAGGCCTCCTGGGCCTTGAGCGTCAACCGGTCGAAGCGCATGGATTCACCTCTGAAAAGTGCTGTCGATCGCGCTTCTTTTGGGACCGCCGCGCGCGGAAGTCAAGCCCGCTCAGTAATAGTCCGCGCAGCTTGCGAAATACCCGCATCCCGGCCTCGGGCAGACCAGCTTGCAGCGCCTGTCCTCGAGGCGGAATCCGCAGTTCGGGCAAACGCGGATCTCCCGCTCGGCGGGGGAGATCGGCGGGGCAGGGGCGTCGTCCACGGCGGGAACTCTACGCGAAATCGGCGCGGCAGCGCACCAGCAGCCCGGGCGTGTGCTCACCGGGGAAGCGCACGAGGGCGAGATCGCCGGAGCGCAGCAGGTCGAAGAGGTTTCCCGAGATCGTCGCGCGCAGGCGCCCCGCGGCGGTCCCGGCGTCGATCGCGAGCGCCTGGGGAGCGGCGAGCGAGAAGTCGCCGCTGGTGAAGTCCTGCGTGTGCACGCCGAGGACGTTGAGGACGAGCGCGCCGCCCGAGGCGTTCGCGAGCGCGGCATCGTACGACAGGGGCCCGGATCCTTCGAGGAACAGCGTGTCCATCGCCGAAGGGTTCGCGGTCGGAGCGAGGCCGAGGCGCCGCCCGTACTTGAGGTCGAGAAGGGGAGTGCAAAGACGCCCGCGCTCGACGAACG
>DATKHQ010000039.1:0-6449 GCA_035510175.1 Candidatus Sulfotelmatobacter sp.
GAGGCGGCGAGCGCCAGCGGGCGGCTCGCCCCGAGCGCGTATCCGAACTCCCACGGCTCCCCGTGGAGGCTCTTCACCGCGATCGCATTCTCGGAGACGTTCCATCCTCCGACATCGCTCCCGAGGATCAGCTTCAGCTCGACCTCCTGCTCGGTCCGCTGGCTCGATTCGGCATTCGGGGCCGCGAGATCCTCCTGGTTGTCGAATCCCACGACCTCCTGCACGGTCTTGGCCGCCCCGGTGCCGTCCTCGTACTCGACATAGAGGACGGGATTGACCGGCCGGTCGCCGTCGAGGATCCGGAAGCGGTTCTCGAACCGCCACCCCGTGAACAGCGTGCTCTCGTCGCGGGTCGTCTGTCCGGTGAGGTACAGCTCGGAGGTCCACCACCCGGCGAGGCCGTACTCGACCTCGAGCCAGGCCGCGGCGAACGCGTTGCCTCCCTCCGGGTGGCCGAAGACCGGATTCAAAGAGAGCTCGAGGCTCCCGGGCTCTTCCATGTGGTGGTCGTAGGCGACGAAATAGGCGCGCTCCTGCGCGGAGGCGAGCGTCACGCAGGCCGCGCACGCGGCGATCGAGAGGAGGGCCCGGAGCATCGCGCCCTACGTCGCCGACCCGGCGGCGTCGGCCTGGCAGCTCCCGAGCGCCTCGCAGCGGGCGCACGGGTCGGCGGACCGGCTTCGTCGGCTCCTCGGGGCCGCCGGCAGGGCCAGGCGCCCCGAGCGGAAGCGCTCGAGCAGGACGCGCATGCGGTTGACGGTGGCCGGGCTCACCGCGTGCTCCATCGCGCACGCGTCGTCGTCGGCCGTCTTCGGGTCGACCCCGAGGACCTCGACGAGAAGGCCCCGGATCGTCTCGAACCGGCGCAAGACGCACGCCGCGACCTGCTCCCCGCGCGGGGTGAGGGCGACGAACCCGTACCGGTCGTGCTCGAGCAGGTGCATGTGGTCGAGCTTCTTGACGACCAGGGACACGGTCCCCGGCGTCAGGCCCAGGCCCTCGGCGACGTCGCGGACGCGGGCGACCTCGTGAGGACCGCGCACTTTGAGCACGGTCTTCAGGTACATCTCGTGGGTTTCGGAGAGGGGCTTCTTCCGGTGCAACGGAGGCTCCTTTCGGCCGCGCGCGACCGGCAGGATGCCTCACGATGTTTTGCGTGTCAAATTGTGATTGAGGAGTAAATCACACACCGGGTGGGCCCGGGGGCCGGCAGGCGCCCCCGGCTACGGGACTTCAGGGGAAGCAGACGCAGAACGCGTTGTTCGGGCAACAGAAGCTGTAGGTCGGGCAGACGACCAGGTGCGAGTTCTTCGGGCACCCGGCGGCCTGGGCCGGCGTCGACGTGGCGAGGGCGATCGTGCCCAGGGCCGCGGCGGCGACGATGACGATCGACAGGACTCTCTTGCGCATGTGACAACTCCTCCCTGGCTCTTCGCAACGGGCGACATGCCCGGCGTTCCCCGGATTCTACGCGCCTAGCGCTCCGCGAGCAGCCGGATGATGGCCGCCCGCATCGCCTCGTAATCTGCGCGCGCCTTCGGGTCCGCGCTGGTCTTCGCGTACTCCCCGCCTTCCTGGACGTGGCGCAGGACGCCCTTCCGGTCGATCAGGAGCGAGGCGGAGGTGGCCTCGGCCTCCGGCACGCGATCGAGCCAGAGCCGGTTGTCGGCGCCCCAGTCGTCGTCGACGGCCACCGGAAAGGCGAATCCGTAGGCGGCGACGTGCTTGCGGACCTCGTCGGTGGTCACGGGACGCGGCTTGGGCTTCGGCGTGTACATCCCGATCACGACGAGCCCTTGGGAGGCGAACTCCCGGTGGAACTCGTTCAAGCTCGGAGCGGTGGCGCGGCAATACGGGCACTCCGATTCCATGAAGAACCGGATCAGGACGACTTTCCCGCGAAGCCCCGCGAGCGTGAGCGGCGGGCTGTTGATCCAGCGCGAGGCCGCCTTCTCGGGCCACTCCGGGACGGGCTTGTCGAGAATCGGGGAGAAGAACGGAGCGGCCGCGGCGAGCAGGATCGGGATCATCATGGGAACGATCGTAGCCGATCAGGCGACGCATCGGTGGAGCATGCCGCATTGACAGCCCCGACCCGCCCCGGTTAGCGTCGGCGTCCCGTCGCGCCGCACGCGCCCGGAACGGCGGTGCGTGAGTCGGAGGAACGATGCTCATCTACGCGGCGATCGGCGCCTTCGGGCTGATCTTCCTGCTCGTCATGCTCTTCGTCGGCGAGGTGTTCGGCGGCGATCACGACGTCCACGCGGGGGACGTCGGCGGTCACGGCGACATCGGGCACGACGCCGGCCCGAGCGTCTTCTCCGCCCGGATCATGGCGTCGTTCCTGACCGCGTTCGGGGTCGGCGGTGTCGTCGCCCGGTACTATGGCCTGTCCCATCCGGCCTCCTCCGGCTGCGGCGTCGCCGCGGGGATCGTCATGTCCGGCCTCGTCTACCAGTTCGCCCGGATCCTCTACTCCCAGCAGGCCTCGAGCGAGGTCCAGATGAGCCGCCTGGTGGGACGGACCGCCGAGGTTTCCGTGGGAATTCCCGCGGGAGGCCTCGGCCAGGTGACGCTCGAGTACGGAGGGGAACGCACGACCCAGATCGCGCGTTCCAAGGACGGGTCCGCGATCCCGCCGGGGGCGCTCGTGGTAGTCACCGCTCTGGCGGGGGATTCGATCGTCGTGGAGCGGGCGGCGCCCGCTGCGGGAGGTCCGTCGTGAGCAGCCTGTTTTCCGGTCTCTCGGCCGTCACGATCGCGTTCGCGATCCTTCTCGGACTGCTCGGCATCTTCGCGGCGATGGCGCTGTTCGCCCGCAACTACATCAAGGTGCCCCCCTCGCAGGTGGCGATCTTTTACGGGCGGAAGCTGACGATCGTCGACGAGAAGGGGAACAGCACCAAGGTCGGCTTCCGGGTCGTCCGCGGCGGAGCGGCCTTGCGCGTGCCCGTCCTCGAGCAGGTCGCCTACCTCTCCCTCAACGTCATCTCGATCCCGCTCAAGATCCCGCGTGCGTACACGAAGGAAGGGGTCCCGGTCACCGTCGAGGCCGTGGCCAACGTGAAGATCGCCGGGGACGACATGTCGCTGCGCGGGGCGGCGGAGCGTTTCTTGGGCATGACCGTCGAGCAGATCAAGGGCGTGATCTTCCAGACGCTCGAAGGGCACCTGCGGGCGATCCTCGGGACGCTCACCGTCGAGGAGATCAACGCGGACCGGCAGGCGTTCGCCCAGAAGATGACCGACGAGGCCGCGGTCGATCTCAAGAAGATGGGCGTGAACATCGACATCCTCACGATCCAGCAGATCAGCGACGAGGAGGGCTACCTCGACGCGCTCGGCAAGAAGCGCACCGCGGAGGTCAAGCGCGACGCGGTCGTCGGCGAGGCGCTCGCCCAGCGCGACGCGATGATCCAGTCGGCCAACGCCGACCAGGAGGGGAAGACCAAGCGGTACGAGGCGGACGTCGCCATCGCCCAGGCGCTCCGGGACAAGGACACGCGCCAGGCGGAGTTCAACGCCGCGGTGCAGTCGAAGCAAGCCGAGGCGGGGCAGGCCGGCCCGCTCGCGACCGCGATCGCCAAGCAGCGCGTCACCGAGCAGGAGACGCGCATCGAGCAGGTCCGGAAGGCGCAGGAGGTGCTCGTCCAGGAGCAGGAGGCCAAGCGGCGGGAGCAGGAGCTTCTCGCCACGGTCGTCCGGCCCGCCGAGGCGGAGCGGCAGGCCGCCATCCTGCGCGCCGAAGGCGAGAAGCAGGCGACGATCATCAAGGCGGAGGCGACCCAGAAGGAGCTCGAGTTCGAGGGCGCCGGAGAAGCGGCGAAGATCGAGCGCGTGGGGCGCGCCGAGGCCGCGAAGGTGCTCGCAGTGGGCGAGGCCGAGGCGGAGGTGATCAAGAAGAAGCTCCTCGCCGAGGCGGAAGGGCTCCAGAAGAAGTCCGAGGCCTGGAGGAACTTCAACGAGGCCGCGGTGCTCAACATGATCGTCGAGAAGATGCCGGAGCTCGCGCAGGCGTTCGCCACCCAGCTCGCCGGGATCGACAAGATCAACATCATCGACATGGGCAACGGCGCCCAGGCGGGGGGCGTCGGCAAGGTGATGGGGACGGTCGGCGGCGGGATGAGCGCGATGCTCGCGATGCTCAAGGACCAGTTCGGGATCGACATCGCGCGATTGGTCCAGGCAAAGACCGACGCCGCCGCGGCGGACGCGGAGGCGCGCGCGAACCCCGGAGCCACCGGCAAGCCCAAGGCCTAGAAGGCGCACGGCGATGCCGACCGATCCGGTCTACGTCAGCTCCGTTCCCTGGAATCCGCTGCGGCCCGACACCGTGATCCTCTCGTGCGTCGACGGCCGGTGGCGGGAGCACATCCAGGAGTTCACGGTCAAGCATCTCGGCGCCGAGCTGCGCGCCGACTTCCTCGCGGTCCCCGGGGGGATCGAGCCGCTGACCCTTTTCGATCACGTCCCGAAGGACTTCAACTTCTTCCGGCGGCGCCTCGAGGCGCTCGTCGCCTCTCACGGGACCAAGCGGATCATCGCGATCGCGCACCAGGACTGCGCCTGGTACAAGGAGCGCCGGCCGGGGCCGCTTCGGACCGATCTCCAGTCGCGGCAGATCGCCGATCTGATCCGTGCCGCGGCCCTCCTCCGAGAGAGCTTTCCGGGGGTCGCCGTCGAGACGTACTTCGCGAGGCGCGCCGGAAACGATCCGGAGCGCGTCGTGTTCGATGCGGTCGGGGCGTAAGATTTCGGAGGGATGACCCGAGAGCTTTCCCATCGTGCCCTCGTCGTCCTCGTCGTGTGCGCGGCGGCGGCGGCCGCCGCCGGCACCGTGCCCGAGGACGCCTGGGCGCGGACGTTGCGGGGACGCGGCGTCGATCCGGCGCTGGTGCCGAACCCGATTGCGCTCACGCCCGAGATCCGCGCCGCAGCACGGGAGCTCGGCGGGAACGGGGGCGGCGATCTCGACCGGCTGCGCAGGATCCAGTCGGCGCTCTACGACTCCTCCCGGTTCGCGTTCTCCTACGAGGCCGGCGCCACGTACACCGCGGGGGAGGCGCTCGCGGCACGCAAGGGGAACTGCGTCTCGATGACGAACCTGTTCATCGCCCTCGCCCGCGCCGTCGGGATCCGCGTGCGGGCCGGTTACCTCTCGCCTCCCGCGGTCGGGGAGAAGCGGGGCGACCTCGTCTACGTGACCGCGCACGTCGTCGCGATCTTCGAGAACTTCCACGAGAAGGTCGTCTTCGACTTCTACCGCCTCAGCGTCGACCCGGAGGTGGACTTGAAGCGCCTGGACGACCTGGGGCTCGCCGCGCTCACCTTGAACAATCGCGCGGTCGAAAGCCTCGCGCATGGGGACCTCTCCCGCGCCGAGCAGGAGTTCGAGGCGGTCGTGCGCCTCGCCCCCGATTACGCGGCGGCCCACGGGAACCTCGGCGTCGTGCGCCGGCGCGAGGGAGACCTCCCTGGCGCACTCGACGCCTACCGCAGCGCGTTGGCGCTGGCGCCCCACGACCCCGGAATCCTGGGGAACCTCGCGGCGCTGTACCGGGGGCTCGGCCGGGAGCGGGAAGCGCGCGAAGCGCTCCTGCTCGCCGATCTTAGTCGCGCGACGCCGTACACGATCCTGGCGCGCGGCGATCTCGAGGCGGCGGACGGGCGTTACGAGGAGGCGCTCCGGTTCTACCGGAAGGCCGCGCGCGCGGGACCGGCGCTGCCGGAGCCGCAGATCGCGATCGCGCGTCTCGAGCACGCGCGGGGGCACCTCGCCGAGGCGCGGCGGGCCGCCGAGAAGGCCGCGCGGATCGCCCCGCGCAGCGAGGAGGCGCGGGCAGTCCTCGCGGAGATCGAGGGGGCCGTCAGCGGCCCGGAAGACGCCCCAAGAGACCTTCCTTGAGGCCGGCGTTCGGTGGAGAGGCACCGAGCCAGATCGAGAAGAACACGCGGGCGAACTCGGGGCCCGGAATCGTGGCGGCCTCCTTCCCCCCGATCTCGATGGTCGTCCCGGCGTCCGGAACGTAGGTCGCGACGATCGTGTCGTCCCGCTTCACGTCGGCCATCGCGCCGTTCAACGCGGCGAGGCCGTCGGCCACGCCGGCGCTCCCGGCCCTCTCGTTCTTGGCGAACCCCTCCGTCCACGCCTCGGTGAGCTTCTCGCGGCCGACACTGCGTACGAACTTGAGCACGATTCGCTTGGGCGTGCCCTCGTAGAGGATGGTCTCGGCGTTCCCGGTCTTCGCCGGGACGTAGAGCCCCGCGACGTAGACGTCGACCATGAACACCGTCGCCTCGCGCAGCCCCAGGCCGTTCAAGACGAGCGTCTTCCCGCCCACGACCGCCTGGTCGGGAAGCGTCACGCCCGCGAGCGTTCCCGCGAGCGCCGGGGCCCCGGCGAGAAGCGGAAGGAGGGGGCGGACGATCGAGGCCAGAGAGGGTCGCAC
>DATKHQ010000040.1:0-10169 GCA_035510175.1 Candidatus Sulfotelmatobacter sp.
GGAGCGGGGACGGTCCGGGCCACGGTCCAGCGCGGCTCGGTGGTGTCCCGGAAGAGGATCTCGAATCCCGTGCGCTCCGGATCCTCCCCGGCCTCGAAGGTCACCGTCGTGTCGGGCTTCACGGCGCCCTCGGCCGTTCCCGCGCCGGGGGGGGCCGGGGCATTCGCCAGGTGCCACGCCGCCTCCGCGTTCCCGGCCGCGACGCGCGCGAGGAAAGCAAAGTCCATGAACTTCGGGAGATCGCCGTACTCCACCTCGCCCTCCACGCGGGGGGTCTGGTGCTGGTGCCGGTAGTCCTCCCGCGGCTCCGTGAAGCGCACCGCCGGGAGCTTCTCCGCGAGGAACGGCAGATGGTCTCCCCCGCGGCCGAACCGGTCGTCGCGAAAGACGAGCCGCACGCGATCGCGGCCGAGCATCTCCTCGAGCCGCAGTCCGAGCTGCCGCGACGGGCTTCCCGCGTCGCCCGTGCAGAACACGCGCACGCGCGCATCGGAGGCGCCGTTGGTCGCGCCGACGATGTCGTTGTTGAGGAGCGCTCCGACCGCGTACCCCTGCTCCTTCGCCCACTCCAAGAGGCGCTTGCCGCCCAGCAGGCCCTGCTCCTCTCCCGCGAGCGCCGCGAGCACGATCGTCGCGCGATGCGGCCGCCCCGACAGCGCTCCGGCCGCCGCGATCACGACGGTCGTGCCCGAGCCGTCGTCGTCCGCGCCGGGGGCGTCCAGCTGCGGGTCCATGATGTCCGTTCCCATCGAGTCGTAGTGCCCCGACACGATCACCGCCGAGCCCTTCAGCGCCGGATCGTTCCCCTCGAGAATCATGTAGACGTTCTCGAGCGGCACCTTCGCGTCGTGCGTGCGCGGGGAGGACGCCTCGAACCGATCGACGAGCACGCGCGCCGACGCATCCCTGGCCGCGGCTGCGGCGAACCGCGCCCGGATCACCTCGCGGCCGCACTCGATCCCGCGCGCCGCATCGCCGCGCAGCAGCGTGTGGCGGGTGCCGCAGGCCACCAGAGCCTCGTCGGTCGCGCGAACCTCCTTGGCCGTGGGGGCCGCGAGCGCGCCGGCGAGGAGGAGCCCCGCGGTCATCGGACCTCGTAGTAGTACGTCTTCGGGTCGCCCAGTACCGGGTCGTCGAACTGCGTCGCCGTCCCGTGGTCCACGAGCGTGGTGACGCCGGTGGTGAAGTTCGGATCCTCGGCCCGCAGCAGCGTGAAGGGCGCGTTGCCGCCGCCGCTCCAGTCGAGGTGGACGCTCCCCGCGCCGGTGTTCTTGTCGACGCGCAGCTGCATCACGGTCGGCCCGTACATCAGGACCTGCCCGTCCCGCGTGCCGACGTAGATCCGGCCGAAGCCGACGCCCGGCGGCGCGAACTTGGAGGCGGTCCCGACCGGCGTGGCGAAGCGCTGCACGATCGCGGCACCGGAGGGCACCGCGTCGTAGGCGCGGAGCTGCGAGTTCGCGCCGCTCCCGTCATCCATCGTGACGAGCCACGTGAGCGCCGAGCCGGCCACGGTCTGGTTGCTCGTGATCACCGGCGAACCCGTGCCGAAGCCGAACGCCCCCGACGAGGTCGCCGTCATCGTCAGGAACGGCTTCCCGGTCCCGTCGACGGCGTACTTGTAGACCCGTAGGAGGTTTCCGTTCGAGGCGGTCGGGACCCACAGCCACCCCCCGTCCCCCGGCCACGCGGAAAAGCGCGACCACACGCCGCCGTAGTTCCCGATCTCCTGGATCACCTTGTCCATCCCGGCGGCCCCTTCGCGGCAGCCTCCGAGATCGTCCCGGTTCAGGAGGTAGACGAGCCCTTGCTTTCCGGAGGACACCGCGAGGTGCGGAAAGCTCGCCGTGCCGAAGTAGGCGGACGGGAGAGACGTCGGAGCGCTCGAGCCGAGATCGAGGTCGACGGAATCGAGCGCGCCCCCGTTCCACGGGCTGAAGAAATCGACCGGCAGGAGCGTCCCGTCGCCTTGCACGTTGAGGTGGACGACCGACTCGCCGAGATCGGCGGGCGGCGTGTTCCCCGGAAGGACGCGCGCCACGGCACCGCCGTTCCCCGTCGTGACGATGATCCGGCCCGCTCCGTCCGAAACGAGCCCGCCGCCGGACTGCCACACCGCCGCGCCGTTTCCACCCACGGTCCCGCGCGAGGTCCACATCGCCGTGACCACGCCGCTCGTGGAGACGCCGACGATCCACCCCTGCCACGGCGGGATGTCGCAATGTCCCCCGAAGCCGGCGTAGACGACGCCGTTCATCAGGAGCAGCCCTGGCCGCTGGAGCTCGTCCGTGGGATCGAATACGACTCCGGGGCTGTTGTCCGCGGTCCCCTGGATCTTCACCGGGAAGCCCGGGCGATCGGCACCCGTGTAGACGTCGACGGCGTACGCCCACCACGCCGCCGGGCCGGAGGTGCCCGCGTCGTAGGTCTTCGAGAAGAAGTACGCGGTGTCCGTCGCCGGATCGATAACCGGGGTCCCGGTGACGCCGATCCACGGCGTCAGGTCGCCGCAGCCGATGTCGGCGGGGTTCCAGGGGATCGCGACCTGCCGCGACCAGAAGATCTGTCCGGTCTCCGGATCCATGCGGTAGATCTGGTTCGTCTCGGTCACGATGATCAGGTTGTTCTTGTACACGAGCGGCTGCGCGTAGACCTGCCCGTCGATCGGCGTCGAGAAACGCTGGGCGAATCCCGGACCCGCGACGAACGCCGCGCTCAGAGACGCCTGGTCGGAGTACCAGCCGGTCCTCTCGTCGTCGGCGGCGTTCGTGACCGTCGCGGCGGAGGCCCGAATACCGCAGGCGAAGCCCGCGGCAAGAAGGGCGACAACGAAACGGCGCATGGATCCCCCCTGCGGCCAGCGGCCACGGCTCCGCCAGAATCTACCGCGCCTGGGGCCGCCCCGCCGCAGGTTTTGCGGCCGGCTCCGCCCCTATTTCTTCTTCATCTCCGCCATCTTCTGGGCGAGACCGGCGGCGTATTTCTCGTACTGGTCGCTGTCGACGGTGAACGTCCCGTACATGTAGTTCGTTCCCGGCTCGAAATTCCAGTTCTGGTCGGCGTCGTTGTAGGTCACCTTCGTGGTCGTCCCCTGCAGGTACTCTTTGTGCAACGGGTCGGCGCCCGGAGGGTTGACGATTCGGGCCGCACCTCCCATCCCGCCCTCGATCAGGTGGCCGGAGAACGTGCCGTACTTCCCGAGCGTGATCGTGTGCTCCTTCCCGTCGATCTTCCGGGTGATGGGCACGATCCGCGTCTCGCTCTTCGGGGAGGCGCCGGGCGCGAGGATGAGCGAGGCGATCGTCTTCAGAGCCTCCCTCTGCTCGGGGGTGGCCTTCTCGTCGACGTAGTAGTAGTTGAAGTTCCACTTCCCGAACGAGTCCATCATCGACTGGCCCTCAGGGCTCTGCGACATCGCCCCGACCGCGAGGCCGTCAAGCTTCACGCTTCCGTAGGTGCCCTTCTGGATGAAGAGGAACTGGGTTCCACCGCACGTCATCTTGGTCGGCTTCGAGCCGAACCAGCACGGGCAGGCCGCGCTGCACGAGCAGGCCTCCTCGAGCTGTCCCGTGAACTTCCAGGCCGTCTTCGGCGCGTCCGCGAGGACGAGCGCGACCACGCCGACGAGCGCGACGAGCCCAACGCCAAGCACTCTGACTCTCGACATCGCCACACCTCCTGGACCGGGGACCTCCGGTCCGGCTGCGAGCATAGCCCGATCGCGGCGCCGCTAGAAGGCCCCCCGCTCCCGCAAGCTCGTGAACCCCGCCCGCCCCACGATGATGTGATCGTAGAGGTCGATGCCGACGGTCTCGGCGGCCCGCGCGACGGCGCGGGTGAACGAAACGTCCTCGTCCGAGGGCTCGAGGCAACCCGACGGGTGGTTGTGCGCGAGCAGGAATCCCAGGGCGAGGTGCGCGATCGCGGGGTACAGGATCTCGCGCGGGTGCGTGCGCGTGGTGTTGAGCGCGCCGATCGAGATCGTCTCGCGGTGGATCAGGCCGTTCTGCGCGTCGACGTAGAGGCCGACCAGGTGCTCCTTGCGCGCCGACCCGAGATCCTTCACGAGGCGCCAGGCATCGCGCGGCCGGGCGATCCGCGGACGCTCCTCGGGCTCGACGCGCCCCCGGCTCCGGCGCCCCAGCTCGAACGCGGCCGCGAGCCGCGCCGCGAGGGCCGTGCCCACGCCGCTCTCGCGCTCGAGCTCTCGCGGGCCCAAGGCCGCGAGCCCCTCGAGCCCGTGTCGGCGGACGAGATGCTCCGCCACGGCGGCCGCCGAGCGCCGCGCGGTGCCGCTCCCGAGCACCAGGGCAACCAGCTCCGCGTGCCCGAGGCTCCTGGCGCCGCGGGAGAGGATCCGCTCGCGCGGCCGGTGCGCCCGCGGAAGGAGGCGCGGCTCGGAGGCGGCGCGGGCGCTTCCGTACGTGCCCGGGGGCTCGGAGGGAAACTCGGCAGATCGGGACGAGTCGGGGTCGGGGGTCGAGGGCGGCATCGTGGGCTCCGCGCCGGCGCGCGCCGTTCCGGGAGGCTGACGGGACCCTCGCGTGCGAGCCGTCTACGACACGGCGACCACCCGCCGTCCGTCGAGAACCACACGGCCGGACACCAGAAGCGCCATCGCCTCGGCGTACGCACGGTGCTCTTCCTCGAGGATGCGGGCCGACAGAGAGTCGACCGTATCGCCGTCGCGCACGGGGACCGCGCGCTGCACGACGATCGGACCATGATCGAGCTCCTCGTCGACGAGATGGACCGTGCACCCCGTGACCTTCACGCCGTGCTCGAGCGCCGATTTCTGCGCGTCGAGGCCGGGAAACGCCGGAAGCAGCGACGGGTGGACGTTCACGACCCGGCCGGGAAAGCACGCGAGGAACGCGGGCGAGAGCCGGCGCATGTAGCCGGCGAGGCAAACCCAGTCGGCGCCGTGCCGGCGCAAGACCTCGACCAGAGCGCTCTCGTGGGCTTCCCGAGGCTTGATCCTTGCGTGCTCGACGACCTCCGTGTGGACGCCGCGCGCGCGCGCGATCGCGAGGCCGGGAGCGTCCGCGACGTTCGAGACGACGACGGAGGGGACAGCGGGAACCCGCCCGTCGGCCATCGCAGCCAGCAGCGCCGCCATGTTCGAGCCCCGGCCCGAGATCAGGACGGCGAGGCGCGGGAGCGGCCGCTCAGGCATAGACCACGCGCCCCCGGCCGGGCACGATCGTCCCGATCCGCGCCGACGGCTCGCGGACGGCGGCCAGGTGCTCCTCGAAGGCCGCCAGCCTGTCGGGCGCGATCACGCAGACCATGCCGATCCCCATGTTGAAGACCCGGTGCATCTCGCTCGCGTCGACGCCTCCGAGCCGCTCCAGGACCCGGAAGACGGGGGGCACGGTCCAGGATCCGCGCACGATCTTCGCGTCGAGCGCCGGCGGGAGGATCCGCGGCACGTTGTCCGTGAGGCCGCCGCCGGTGACGTGCGCGAGTGCTCTGACCAGGCCCTGCGCGAGCGCGCCGCGCAGCACTTTCAGGTAGGAGCGGTGCTCGGCCAGGAGCGCCTCCCCGATCGGGACCGGAAGGCCGTCGGGCGTGTCCCGCACGTTCAGACCCGCGATGTCGAAGAAGATCCGGCGCGCGAGCGAGTACCCGTTCGTGTGCAAGCCCGCCGAGGGGAGCCCGACGAGCACGTCCCCGTCGCGGACGGCGGAGCCGTCGAGGATCTTCGACCGGTCGACGAGGCCGACGATGAATCCGGCGAGGTCGTACTCCCCGGGCGCGTAGAACCCCGGCATCTCGGCCGTCTCGCCGCCGAGCAGCGCGCAGCCGTTCTCGCGGCACCCGGCGGCGATCCCGTCCACGACCGCGGCCATCACCTCGGGGGCCAAGCGCGCGGTCGCGAGGTAGTCCAGGAAGAAGAGCGGCGTGGCCCCCTGGACGAGGATGTCGTTCACGCAGTGATTGACGAGGTCTCGCCCCACGGTGTCGTGGATCCCCGCGGCGAAGGCGACCTTGAGCTTCGTCCCGACGCCGTCGCACGAGGCGACGAGCACCGGCTGCGCCAGCCCCCCCAGATCGGGCGCGAACATCCCTCCGAACGCGCCGAGATCGGCGAGCACGCCGGCGGTGCGCGTCGACGACAGCGCGGCCTTGATGCGGCGCAGACCCTCGTCCTGGGCGTCGATGTCGACGCCGGCGTCGCGGTAGGTCGCGCCGGGCCGCTTCGCGTCCCGAGTTCCGTCGTCGTCCATGCCCCCATCCTAGCCGCGCGCGGGCCGGCCTGCGTCGGCCGACGGGCCCTTCCGGTTGTGACGGAGCAACTACCGCGCGGTCTTCTCGAACAGCTTGAGCTGCTCCGCCTCCGCCCGCGGCAGCGGAACGGGGTGACGGTCCGTCCAGCAGGCGGTGCAGTACTGGTCCTCGGTGCCGGACAGCGCCCGCATCAGTCCCGGAAGGCTCAGGTACCCGAGCGAATCGGCGCCGACGAACTGCCGGATCGCCTCGTCCGACTTCGACGCGGCGATCAGCTCGTCGCGGCGCGGCGTGTCGATCCCGTAGTAGCACGGCCCGATCGTGGGCGGACACGCGATCCGGACGTGCACCTCCCGCGCCCCGGCCTCGCGGCACATCTGGACGATCTTGCGGCTGGTCGTCCCCCGCACGATGCTGTCGTCGATCAGCGCGATCCGGCTCCCCTTCATCGTCTCCCGGACCGCGTTCAGCTTCACGCGCACGCCGAAGTTCCGGATCTGCTGGCTCGGCTCGATGAAGGTCCGTCCGACGTAGTGGTTGCGGACGAGCCCCATCTCGAACGGCAGCCCCGACGCCGCCGCATACCCGAGCGCGGCGTACGTGCCGGAGTCGGGGACAGGAGCGACGAAGTCGGCGGCGGCCGGGTGCTCCCTGAACAGCTCGGCTCCGAGGCGCTTGCGGACCGCCTGCACGGACTCGCCGAAGACCAGCGAGTCGGGGCGCGCGAAGTAGACGTGCTCGAACGCGCACGGGGCTGGCCGGCTCGGGGGGAACGGCTTGAAGGAGTGGAGGCCGGCGACGTCGATCACCACGACCTCGCCCCGGTCGATCTCCCGGACCGCCGTCGCCCCGATCAGGTCGAACGCGCAGCTCTCGCTGGCGACCACGAAGCTGCCGTCGACCTTGCCGATCGACAGCGGGCGGAACCCCATCGGGTCCCGGACGGCGACCAGGCGGCCCGGGACCAGGAAGAGCAGGGAGTAGGCGCCGCGCACCTGGCGCACGGCCTCGACGAGCGCGTCGACGACGTCGTGGGCGCGCGAGCGCGCGATCAGATGAAGGAGCACCTCGGTGTCGGTGGTCGTCTGGAAGATCGCCCCGTCGGCCTCGAGCGCCTCGCGGATCAGCGCGGCGTCGACCAGGTTGCCGTTGTGCGCGACGGCGATCGGTCCGCGATGGTGCTGCAGGAGGAACGGCTGCGCGTTCGCGGGGTTCGAGTCCCCCGCGGTCGAGTAGCGCACGTGGCCGATCGCGGCCGAGCCCGGGAGATCGTCGAGCACGTCCTTCGAGAACACGTCGGCGACGTGCCCCATCCCGGAGCGCCGGGCCAGCGCGCTCCCCTGCGCGCTGACGATTCCGGCGGATTCCTGCCCGCGGTGCTGCAGCGCGTAGAGGCCGAGGTAGGACACCTTCGCCGCTTCGGGATGCCCGAAGATTCCGACGATGCCGCACATGAGACGAATTATAGCAATCGAGTCACGCGGCCGACCCGAACACGCGCGCGAAGATCGCGTCCACGTGACGGAGCGTTCCCGCCGGGTCGAAGCAGGCCGACAGGCGCTCCGGCGTGAGGACCGCGGACACCTCGGGATCGGAGGCGAGCCCCTCGTGCAGCGATCCGCGCCCGGCCCAGACGCTCATCGCGTGGCGCTGCACGATCGCGTATGCGGCCTCGCGGCTCAGGCCCGCCGCGGCGAGGGCCAGAAGCACCGCCTGCGAGAACACCAGTCCCTTCATCAGCGCCATGTTCTCGGCCATACGCTCCGGGTAGACGAGGAGGCCGTCGAGGATCCCGGTCATGCGGTGCAGCATCGTATCGACCAGCGTCGTCGCGTCGGGGAGGATCACGCGCTCGACCGAGGAGTGCGAGATGTCCCGCTCGTGCCAGAGCGGGATGTCCTCGAGCGCGGCCTGCACGTACGATCGGACGAGCCGCGCGAGACCGGAGACGTTCTCGCACCCGATCGGGTTCCGCTTGTGCGGCATCGCGGAGGAGCCCTTCTGGCCCGGGGCGAACGGCTCCTCGACCTCCCGCACGTCGGTGCGCTGGAGGTGCCGGATCTCCGTGGCGATCCGGTCGAGGGACGAGGCGAGGATCGCGAGCGCCGAGACGAGCGCCGCGTGACGGTCGCGCGGGATCACCTGTGTCGCGAGGGGCTCGACGGCGAGGCCCAGCCGCGCGAGCACCTCCACCTCGACGCCGGGGTCGAGATGGGCGGAGGTGCCGACCGCCCCCGAGAGCTTGCCGAACCGGACCTCCTCGCGCGCCGCCACAAGGCGCGCGCGGTTGCGCCGCCCCTCGGAGTACCAGGAGGCGAGCTTGAGCCCGAAGGTGTACGGCTCGGCGTGGATCCCGTGGGTGCGCCCCACCATCACCGTGTCCTTGTGCTCGAACGCCCGCCGCTTCAGGACGGCGAGCAGGCGGTCGAGGCCCGCGAGCAGCGCGTCGCAGGCGCGGACCATGAGGATCGCCTGCGCGGTATCGACCACGTCCGAGGAGGTGAGGCCGTAGTGGATGTGCCGCCCCGCCGGCCCGATCGACTCCGCGACGGCGGTGACGAACGCGATGACGTCGTGTTTGACCTCCGCCTCGATCGCCGCGATCCGCGCCGGGTCGAAGGCGGCCTTCGCGCGGATCGCCGCGACATCGCCCCCGGGGACGACGCCGCGCGCCGCGAGCACCTCGGTGGCGGCCAGCTCGACGGCGAGCCAGGTCTCGTACCTCGTGCGGTCGCTCCAGAGCGCCTTCATCTCCGGGCGCGTGTACCGCTCGATCACAGCACGACCTCCGCGGTGGGCTTGCGCCGGTCGGCCACCCGCATCTCGTATCGCCGCCGCCCGGCCCGCGCCAGCTCCGAGGCGACCCGCGCACGCGCCAGCGCCGGGGCGTTGTTCTTCTCGGACAGGTGCGCGAGGATCACGGCCGAGCAGTCGTCCCCCGCGACGAGCGAGAGCAACCGGGCCGCCTCGTCGTTCGACAGGTGCCCGAGCCGGCCGCCGATCCGCTGCTTGAGCGCCCACGGGTAGGGTCCCCTCGCGAGCAGGTCGTCGTCGTGGTTCGCCTCAACGAGCAGCGCGTGGCATCCGGTCAGGCGCTCGATGACGAGCGTCGTGGCGTGGCCCAGGTCGGTGGCGACGCCGACGCGCACTCCCGAGCCTTCGAGGACGAAGCCGACGGGATTCTCCGCGTCGTGCGGGACGGCGAATGGGTCGACGCGGACCTCCTCGATCTCGAACGCGGTCCCGGGGTCGAAGGGATGCCACGCGGCCAGATGCCGCGGGGCGAGGTTGAGCGCCGCGAGGGTCTCCGGCGTCGAGAGCACCGGCACGCGGTGGCGGACCGAGAAGCGCTCCACGCCGCGCGCGTGATCGTGATGCTCGTGGGACATGAGGATCGCGGTGACGCGCTCGGGGACGACGCCCACGGCCGCGAGGCGCAGCGCGAGATCGCGCGCCGCCAGTCCCGCGTCGATCAGCAGGTGGCGCGTGCCGAAGCTGACCAGCGTCGCGTTTCCGGACGACCCGCTCCCCAGCGGGACGATCCGGACCATCAGCCGCGCCCCGTGTGACCGAATCCGCCCGGGCCTCGGCCGGTCGCCGGGAGGACGGCCGCCGGGACCAGAACCACGTCGGGCAGCCGCTGGATCACGAGCTGCGCGATCCGATCGCCGCGGGCGACCGTCACCGCCTCCTCGCCGTGGTTGACGACGAGGACGCCGATCTCGCCGCGGTAGTCCTCGTCGATCGTGCCGGGAGCGTTCAGGAGCGTGACGCCGGAGCGCAATGCGAGCCCGCTCCGGGGCCGGACCTGGGCCTCGTACCCGCGCGGGAGCGCGATCGCGATGCCGGTGGGCAGGAGCGCCCGCGCCCCGGGCGCGATCGTCACGGGATCGGTCACGCAGGCCCGCAGGTCGAAACCCGCCGATCCGGCCGTGGCC
>DATKHQ010000041.1:0-2457 GCA_035510175.1 Candidatus Sulfotelmatobacter sp.
CCGCGGTGCCCGAGCGCGTCGGGGCGGTTGGCCGGGACGTCGATGTCGAAGACGGTGTCGTCGCCGGATCGGGTCACCGCGTCGACGGTCAACCCGCGCGCGGTCAGCGCGCGCGCGATGTCGGCGGCCCCGCGATCGACCGCCACGATCTCCTTGAGCCATGCGAGCGAGATCAGCATGCGCCGCTCACGCCGGGAACTGACCGAGGAAGCGAACGTCGTTCTCGACGAGCAGCCGCAGGTCGTCGATGCCGTAACGCATCATCGCGATCCGGTCGATCCCGAGCCCGAAGGCGAACCCGGTGTAGCGCTCGGGGTCGATGCCCACCGCCTCGAACACCGCCGGATGCACCATCCCCGCGCCGCCGAGCTCCAGCCACCCCGTGCCCTTGCACGTGCGGCACCCGCGGCCGTCGCACATCCGGCAGGAGACGTCGAACTCGCACCCGGGCTCCACGAACGGGAAATACCCCGGGCGCAGCCGGATCTCCACGTGCGCGCCGAAGAAGCGGCTCCAGACCTCGGCGCAGGTCCCCTTCAGATCGGCGAGCGAGATTCCCTCGTCGACGACGAGCGCTTCGAGCTGGTGGAACATCGGCAGGTGGGTCGCGTCGAGGTCCTTCCGGTAGACGCGGCCCGGGCAGACCATCCGGATGGGCGGCGCCACCGCCTCCATCGTCCGGATCTGGACGGGGGAGGTGTGGGTCCGCAGGAGGAGGCCGGAGGTGAGATAGAAGGTGTCGGTCGCGTCCCGCGCGGGATGCCCCGGCGGTAGGTTCAGCGCCTCGAAGTTGTGGAAGTCGTCCTCGACCTCGGGTCCGGTCTCGATCGTGTACCCCATCGAGCGGAAGATCGCCTCGAGGTCGCGGCGCGTGCGCGTCACCGGATGCAAGGCGCCGCGCCACGGCGCGCGGCCCGGAAGCGTGACGTCGACGCGCGCTCCGGCGAGGGCCGCCTCGCGCTTGGCCGCCGACGCCTCCGCGATCGCGGCGGACAGGGCCGCCTCGATCCGCTCCTTCGCGGCGTTGATCGCGGCCCCCGCCGCGGGGCGCTCGGACGCGGATAGCTCCCCGAGCCCCTTGAGGAGCGCGGTCAGCTCGCCCTTCCGGCCGAGCAGGCGCACGCGCAGGGATTCGAGCGCCGCGGGATCCGACCGCGCGGCCGCCAGCGCCTTCGCGGCGCCCTCCTCGAGAGCGGCGAGCCGGTCCCTCATCGTCGGGCGCCGGGTCCTAGACCGCGGCTGCTGCTTGCCGCGCCGCCTTGACGACCTGCCCGAACCCCGCGGGATCGTGCACGGCGAGCTCCGCGAGAACCTTCCGGTCGAGGGAGACGCCGGCCACCTTCAGGCCGTGGATCAGCGCCGAGTACGACATGTCGTGAAGCCGCGCCGCCGCGTTGATGCGGACGATCCAGAGCCGGCGGAAGTCTCCCTTCTTGGCCCGGCGGTCGCGCGTCGCGAAGGCGAGCGAGCGCTCGACCTGCTGCTTGGCGATCCGGTAGAGCTTCGATTTCGCGAGATAGTAGCCCTTGGCCCTGCGGAGAATCTTCTTCCGCTTCAGACGGCGCTTGTTCCCTCTCTTGACGCGAGGCATCGGCGATCTCCTCTTGACGGGTCTTCGACCCGACGAAAGGCCGTCCCGGCGAAGGCCGGTGCGGCGGGAGCGAACGGTATGCGAACCGAGTCTACTTGCTGCCGTACGGAAGCATGGCGGAGACGCTCTTGAGGTCGGCCTTGCTGACAAGGGCCGGCATGTCGAGGCCGCGCTTCCGCTTGGTCGTCTTCTTGGTCAGGATGTGGCTCTTGAACGCCTTCGAGCGCTTGATCTTGCCCGTCGCCGTCTTCTTGAAGCGCTTGGCGGCGCCCCGGTGCGATTTGAGCTTCGGCATGGTGTCTCCCCTCGGGATTCGTGTCGGTCTAGAACTCGCTGCTCTTCGATCGTGACAGCCCGACGGCCCGCGCCAAGAACGCGTCGAGCGGAACCGCCCCCTCGTCGCCGCCCCGCCGGGAGCGGACGGCGACCGCGCCCGATTCGGCCTCGCGGTCTCCCACGACGAGCATGAAGGGGATCTTCATCAGCTGCGCGTCGCGGATCTTCGCGCCGATCTTCTCGCTCCGGTCGTCGAGGCGCGCGCGCAGGCCCGCGGCCGCGCAGCGCTCCCGCACGGTCGCGGCGTAGCCGTTCACGCGGTCGGTGATCGGGAGGACCCGGACCTGCTCCGGGGCGAGCCAGAGGGGGAACGCGCCCGCGTAGTGCTCGATGAGGATCGCCGTGAACCGCTCGAACGAGCCCATGACGGCGCGGTGGATCACCACGGGGCGGTGGGGCGCGTTGTCCTCGCCGACGTACTCGAGGCCGAACCGCTCCGCCGCCGCGTAGTCGAGCTGGATCGTTCCGAGCTGCCACTTCCGGCCCAGCGAGTCCGCGACGTCGAAATCGATCTTCGGCCCGTAGAAAGC